>CAWVWS010000005.1:0-42926 GCA_963933905.1 uncultured Sulfitobacter sp. | reverse complement strand
GGATGTGCCGAACATAAGCTCAGCCACTTTTGAGCGGACCAATATGCAGTGTTGGCGGCTGACCACCAGATCGCGCAACGGCAGACCGTCGCCCAAGGCACCCGCCGTGATGCGCACGGGGCGATGTTTGGGTTGGCGGCGCAGGGCAGCGGCGCCCAGTTTGCTGGAGCTGATCCAGCGGATGCGTTTGGTACCGCCACTGGCCACAGCGATTTCGTCACCCACGCGCAAGGCCTCAACCGCCCTTGCCCCCCGTGCAGTTTCAATAAGCGCGCCACGGGTAAAGCACAGGATTTCCTCGATATTTCCGAAGAGAGTAAAGATGTCCGCAGGCGAGATCGCAGGGTTGTTCACACCTGTGTAATAGTCGATCGGCATCGTGGAATAGAACACATTGCCCGCACCCACGGGATAGGTGAAGGCGACAATATGTGTCGGGTCCGATGTGGTCAAAAGCGGCGTAGCCCCCGGAGGGAGCGAGCTCAGCTCAACATAGCCGTGGTTGGAATAATTGCCGCCGTCAAAGGTGGTATCGTCAATCACACCATTTGGACCGTTGGTAAATGCGGTTGGTGCGCCTGCCGCCACGTTCACATCCGTCGCACTTGCGAAGTTGCGCAGCGATGTGATCCCGCTGCCACCGGGCAGGATGGTTTGGGCATTCGTGACATAACGGTCAAAAATGATGAGGTTCATGCCGCCATTCACTGCCGCAGCGATATCAGGCAGGTTGGCCATGTATTCGGCGCCAAAGTTGCCGTTGCTGGGGTTTACTACATACAATGAGTCGAGTGACGCGAGCTGGGCCGTGTTCGGCACAGTTACGTTAACGGCGATATCACCGTTATTCGTAATCTCGTCGACTTGGGACGCAATGCCCTGGCCGTTTGTCATTGAGTAGTAGCCAACCGTGGCCATGAATCCGATCCAGTATAATGAATATACTGGTCACAATGACGGGGCATTGCGTTCAATTTTGGAAACAATCTAGTTCAATCTTAGCAACAACCGCCGCAATTAGGCCCCATTGGTAAACAGTGAAGGACAATCAAAGCGATTGTTTCTGTATTTTTCGACACTCACAGGAGCAGCAGATCAGCCCCGCCTAACCCGAATTGGGTCTGTTAATTTTTACCCTGCTTTGCGGCATCGTGCTTGCGACCGGTGCGGATTGTACCGAGCCAGTCGACGTTGCTGCATCTGTAATGCCCAACTCTTTGAGCACTCGGGCCTCTTCACTGTCCTCGCCATAGCCGAGCCCTTCAATCGCGCTGGTTTGCGCGGCTTCGCCATTTTGCGCGCGTGGGTCCGCTGCGCCGATGGCCCAGAACGCAGCATCTTCCACCAGACTGCGCAATTGCGGATCGGTGCGGAGCGCCACCACAAGACAAGCCGTAAGGCCGAAACCGATGATGCGCCCAGCGATGCGGGCCTTACGCGCCCGTGAGCGCCGATTGATGAGCCGCTCTTCGCGGTATGTATCTGCAAATGTCATGAATCAGGTGTTAGCCGAAAAACACGGCCATATTTTGACGCTCGGTGTAAAAACCACGTGCAGCGGCGGGACACAGCCACTAGACCAAGGCTCATGAGTGAACCCCAGCCTTTCGAGATATTCCTTGTTACCGTGCCCGGAATGGAAACAGTCCTATGCGACGAAGCGCTTGAGCGCGGCTTTGCCGGTGCTGTGGCCGTGCCCGGAGGGGTGACATTTCAGGGCGGCTGGGAAGATGTCTGGCGCGCGAACCTTACCTTGCGCGGGGCAACGCGTGTTCTGGCGCGGATCGGCGGCTTTCTGGCCTTCCATCTCGCGCAACTCGACAAACGCTCCCGCAAGTTTCCCTTTGGCGATCTGCTGCGCCGTGATGTGCCGCTCAGAGTGCAAGTCACCACCAAAGCATCGAAAATCTATCATGCAGGCGCTGCGACCCAGCGGATCGAAAAAGCACTCACAGACACCCACGGCCTGACACTTGATCCCGAAGCGACGCTGGTCCTCAAGGTTCGTATCGACGACAATAACGTTCTGTTCAGCTTGGACACCTCTGGCGAGAGCCTGCACAAACGCGGCCACAAGGAGGCGGTCGGCAAAGCGCCCATGCGTGAAACGCTGGCCTATCTGATGCTGCGCCAAGCGGGGTATACAGGGGCCGAGCCTGTGGTTGATCCGATGTGCGGCTCTGGCACTTTTGTCATTGAGGCGGCGGAGATTGCAGCGGGATTTGTGGCAGGACGCTCGCGCAGCTTTGCGTTTCAGGACCTCGCCGACTATGACGCCACAACTTTTGAGGCAATGAAGGACGTCGAGACCAAGACACCTGCCTTCCGCTACTATGGCTCGGACCGTGATGCAGGGGCGATCCGCATGGCAAAAGCAAACGCAGAGCGCGCAGGGGTCGGTGCCATGACCCAATTCGTCAACCATGCTGCAGGCGAGATTATGCCCCCCGAAGGGGCAAAAGGGCTGGTCATTGTGAACCCGCCTTACGGCGCGCGCATCGGCAATAAAAACCTGCTCTATCCGCTCTATGGCACGCTGGGCCAAACCCTGCTGACGCGGTTCAAGGGCTGGCGTGTGGCGCTTGTCACCTCCGAGCCTGCTCTGGCAAAAGCAACCAAACTCCCGTGGAAACCCCAAGGCCCCGCCATTGCCCATGGCGGCATGAAAGTATGGCTTTGGCAGACACCACCCCTTAGGTAGACCTGCAAAGGACCCCAGATATGACCCATATTAAAGTAGCAAACCTGACGCTCGGCAACGACCTGCCTTTCACGCTCATTGGCGGCATGAACGTGCTGGAAAGCCGCGATTTGGCTATGCGAGTGGCCGAGCATTACGTCGAAGTCACAACCAAGCTGGGCATCCCTTACGTGTTCAAGGCGTCCTTTGACAAAGCGAACCGCTCTTCCATTCACAGCTACCGTGGACCAGGGATGGAGGAAGGGTTGAAGATTTTTCAGGAGATCAAAGCAACATTTGGCGTACCCGTCATCACCGACATCCACACCGAAGCGCAATGCGCGCCCGTGGCCGAGGTTTGCGACATCCTGCAAGTGCCTGCCTTCCTCGCGCGGCAGACCGATCTGATTGCGGCGGTGGCGGCGACGGGTGCAGTGATCAACGTCAAGAAACCCCAATTCATCAGCCCGCCGCAAATGCAGAACATCGTGGAAAAGCTGCGCGAATGCGGCAATGACCAGATCATGCTGTGTGAGCGTGGCGCGTGCTTTGGCTATGACAATCTGGTGGTCGATATGCTGGGCATCCGCACGATGCGCGATGTGTCAGGCGATGCGCCGATTATCTTTGATGTCACACACGCGCTGCAAATGCGGGCTCCGGGTGGTGCTGCCTCTGGTGGCAGGCGGGCCCAAGTGGCAGAGTTGGGGCGTGCGGGTCTAGGAGTTGGGCTGGCAGGTCTGTTCCTTGAGGCACATCCCAATCCTGATAAGGCGCTTTGTGACGGGCCGAGTGCACTGCCGCTGGATAAGCTGGAGCCGTTTCTGGCACAGATGAAAGCGGTAGATGATGTGGTGAAAGCGTTGCCGCCGCTCGATATCGCTTAGGCGCGCGTGACTGTGAAGCCTGTCGCGCGGTCATAAGGCATGGCCCCACGCCAGCGGAGCAGCGGCCAGATATAGAGTGCTACGGCCAGCACAAAGACTACCGCGCCGCCCATCAGCAGGAGCACAACAGGCCCCTGCGCCACAGCGGCAAGTGCGGTCGGGGGTGCCATGCCCAGTGCGAGCGTAAAAATACCAACCACAACGAAAAGCCCAAGACGGCGGACCTCGCGACACATGGCGCATCCCTCCCCCACAATGCGGATTCGAGCCAGCCACTTGCCGGGTGTCTGGCGGTCACGCGCAAGCAGCACCGCGCTTGCGATGATGAGCAACAGCGGGATAAGGACGCTTTGCGGTGCAAAAGTCTGGATCACGCGCCCTGTGTCATCTACCGCAACAGACAGGCTTCGCGAGGTGGATGTGGTGACCGCGCCTAATGTGTCTGTGTTGAGCGCATAGACCAGATTGAGGGTCTTGCCGTTATAGATACCAAAGGGCCGCGCCTCGCACAGGGTGCCGCTGGCGATCTTATCGGGGGCCACCAGATCATGAATGGCTTGAGGGACGCTGGTGACATTCTTGCAGGTTGTGAAGGTGAGGGGTGCCCCCGACAGGCGCAGCGCTGTCTCATCGGGGCCCAAGAACGGGAAGAGCAAAAGCGTGGTGATCAGGGCGAACAGCGCCCAATCGACCGCAACCGCCGCCAGAAAAACCGCGGCTGGGTTATTTTTGGCGGACCGCTCAGAGGTTTTCTGCCTGCGGCATACCCAGCACGTGATAGCCGCCATCGACGTTGATGATCTCGCCCGTGGTACAGGCTCCTGCGGCGGAGGCGAGGTAGACTGCCGTGCCGCCGACGGCCTCAAGGGTTGCATTCTCGCGCATCGGCGCGTTGGCCCCTGCGTGTTTGTAGGTCTTGCGTGCGCCACCGATGGCCGCCCCTGCGAGGGTCTTCATCGGACCGGGCGAGATGGCGTTCACGCGGATGCCTTCGGGGCCGAGGTCATTGGCGAGGTAGCGGGTCGCTGATTCCAGCGCCGCCTTCGCCACGCCCATAACGTTATAGTTTGGCACGACTTTGTTGGAGCCTTGGTAGGTCAGCGTCAGCAGCGTGCCGCCATTCTCGGCCATCAGCGGATGGGCACGGCGCGCCACTTCGATAAAGCTGTAGGCGGAGATATCCATGGTGTGTTTGAAATTCGCGCGAGAGGTGTTGAGGAAACGCCCCGTAAGCTCGGATTTATCCGAGAAAGCAATGGCATGGACGACAAAATCAATCGTGGGCCAGCGTGCACCCAACTGCTCGAACGCAGTATCCAGCGATGCATCATCGGTCACATCCACATCGACCATGAAATCCGACCCTACACTTTCGGCCAGCGGTTTGAGGCGGCTGCCAAAGGCATCCCCCTGATAGGTAAAGGCCAGTTCTGCCCCCGCCTCGGCCATCGCTTTTGCGATGCCCCATGCAATAGAGCGCTCGTTCGCGACGCCCATAATCAACCCGCGCTTACCGCTTAGCATGCCAGTCATATCTTTGATCCTTAACCGTTATATTTCGAGAGGATCATTGATCCGTTGGTGCCGCCAAACCCGAAGGAATTGGTCATAACAGAATCCAGCCCTGCATTATCGACGCGTGTGGTCGCAATCTCGGACGGGTCGAGACGCTCGTCCAGCGTCTGCACATTGATGGAGGGTGTGATGAAATCATCCTCCAGCATAAGCAGGCAGAAGATCGTCTCCAGCGCACCAGCCGCACCCTGTGCGTGGCCCGTCATGGATTTGGTAGAGCTGACAGGCGGTGTGGACCCTTGGCCAAACACGCGGCGGACCGCCTCGATCTCGCCCACATCGCCGACGGGCGTGGAGGTGCCGTGGGCATTGATGTAGCTGACTTTGCGGCCTTCGGGCAAAGTGCTGAGCGCCAGACGCATAGCGCGTTCGCCGCCCTCACCACTTGGGGCGACCATGTCGTGACCGTCTGAAGTGGCCGCGTATCCCGTGACTTCGGCATAGATTTTCGCGCCGCGGGCAAGGGCGTGTTCAAGGTCCTCAAGCACCACCATGCCACCGCCCCCAGAGATCACAAAACCATCGCGGTCCTGATCAAACGCACGGCTCGCCAGTTCGGGCGTGTCGTTATATTTGCTGCTCATCGCGCCCATGGCGTCGAAGAGGCATGACAGGGTCCAGTCGAGTTCTTCGCCACCGCCCGCGAACATAACGTCCTGTTTGCCCATCATAATTTGCTCTGCTGCGTTGCCGATGCAATGCAGGGAAGTCGAGCAGGCGGAGGTAATGGAGTAGTTGATGCCCTTGATCTTATAGGCAGTCGAGAGGTTCGCACTCACTGTGGAACTCATACATTTCGGCACAGCAAACGGCCCGATGCGCTTGGTGGCCCCTGACGATTTCACCACTTCATGCGCGGTCAGCATTGCGGAGGTGGACGGACCGCCGGAGCCTGCCACCAGACCCGTGCGCGGGTTGGAAATCACATCCTCGCCCAGACCCGCATCCTCAATCGCTTGGCCCATCGCGAGATAGGCGTAGGCCGCCCCCGGCCCCATGAAGCGGTAGGTGCGTTTGTCGATCAGCTCCGCAGGGTTGAGCTTGAGCGTGCCTGCGATGCGACTGCGAAACGCGTGCTCTGCCATCTCCTCGGAGGCAACGATACCACTTGTCCCCGCCTTGAGCGATGCTTTGACCTCGGTTGCATTGTTCCCGATGGAGGAGACGATCCCCAAACCTGTAACGACGACGCGGCGCATATCAAGCACTCCCTGTTCCTGCCTGGCCCTTCTTAGGCCAGTGCCGCGTCAGGGTGCAAGCATCTAGCGTTTAGCTCTCGCTCAGCGCCACTTTCATATCGGTCACCTGATAGATCACTTCGCCGTCCGCTTCGACCGTGCCGCTGGCGACACCCATGGTAAGGCGGCGGGTCTGGATCGCTTTGGTGAAATCAATCTTGTAGGTCAGCATTTTGCGGTCAGGACGTACCATGCCTGTCAGCTTCACTTCGCCCACGCCAAGTGCGTAGCCGCGCCCCAGCCAGCCGCGCCAACCGAGGTTGAAGCCTGTAAGCTGCCACAAACCGTCAAGGCCAAGACAGCCCGGCATGATCGGGTTGCCCGGGAAATGGCAGTCAAAGAACCACAGGTCTGGCGTGATATCGAACTCAGCCACGATGTGCCCTTTGCCGTGCGCGCCACCATCGGCAGAGACTTCGGTGATGCGGTCCATCATCAGCATCGGCGGGGCGGGAAGCTGTGCATTGCCCTCACCGAACAATTCTCCACGCGCACATTTGAGCAAGTCTTCTTTGTCAAAGCTGGTTGGATAGTCTGCCATGTGTCTCTCCTGCGGTGCAATTTTTCACGCCTGACCTAACACCGTGCCGCGCTAAGCTGCAAGAGTGCCCGGCCCGCACAGGGCGGCGCAGGAACGCGTTTTCACACTGTCTTTGCCACCTAGGACGGCAGGTGCCCAATCTGCCGCAGCATTTTCAATTGAAAACCGCCGACATTCACCCCATATTGGCAGGAATTCGAAAAGAGGCGGCTCATGTCTGACACACAGCTCGAAACCGGAACCAAATGGCTTGCGACAGCGGGGCTGCGCCCGACGCGCCAGCGTTTGACGCTTGCCACGTTGCTGGTGGGTGACGGTCAGCACCGCCATGTCACCGCAGAAAGCCTGTTTGACGCGACCAAAGACGGCGTCGAAAGCGTATCATTGGCGACTGTTTACAACACGCTACGCGCGTTTTGCGATGCGGGGCTGTTGCAGGAAGTCACCGTTGACGGCTCGCGCAGCTATTTCGATACCAACACCCACGACCACCCGCACTTCTTTTGGGAGGATGAGGCGCGTCTCACTGACGCTCCCGCCGACCAGCTGGTGATTGCGCAACTGCCTGATGCACCCGAGGGGGCCGAGATCGCCTCTGTCGATGTTGTTATCCGACTGCGCAAGAAGGCCTGATGCCCCACCCGCTGCTGAGCCAGACCGACATCGACACCTATCAGCGTGACGGTGTTATCATCGTGCGCGGCCTGTTCAAGGACCACGTTGAAACCCTTCGCAAGGGTGTCGAGCGTAACATGGACAGCCCTGGCCCCTATGCCTCCAACAACGACAAAGCGGGGGAAAAGGGGCTCTTTTTTGACGATTACTGCAACTGGCAGCGTATCCCCGAATTCTCGGAGGTCATCAAAGCCTCTCCCGCTGCCGAAGTGGCCGCGGATCTCATGCGCTCGGATACCGTGCAACTGTTCCACGATCATGTGTTGGTGAAAGAGCCAGGAACGACCATGGCGACCCCGTGGCATCAAGACGGCCCCTATTACTTTGTCGAGGGCCAGCAAAACGTGAGTTTCTGGTCCCCGCTCGACCCCGTTACCGATGCCACCCTGCGCTGTGTGGCAGGCTCCCACCTGTGGGAGAAACCTGTACTGCCGACCAAATGGGCCAAGAACGAGCCGTTCTTTGACCCTGCGCCCTATTTGGCCGTGCCTGATCCAGACGCGGAAGGAATGGATATTCGCGAATGGGAGATGGAGCCGGGTGATGCAGTGGCCTTCAACTATGGCATCCTGCACGGCGCACGCGGGAACACTGCAGCGGCGCGGCGGCGCGCGTTCTCATTGCGGCTATTGGGCGATGATGCGCGGTATACCCAGCGGCCCGGGGCGACATCGCCGCCGTTTCCCGGACACGATATGGAACAGGGGCAGCGCCTGCGCGACGACTGGTTCCCGACCCTCTACACCCGCACATAAAAAAGACGCCGCTTGCGACATGGCAAACGGCGTCTGAATTTTGAGTAAATGAAGCCAGCTTTTAGGCTGCGTCGATTTTCACCAATTCGATGTCGAATTGCAGGTCTTTGCCTGCCAGCGGGTGGTTCGCGTCCAGTGTCACTGTCGCTTCATCCACGTCGACAACAGTCACGGGCATTGCCTGGCCATCAGGTGTCTGCATCTGCAACTGGATGCCCACTTCGAGCGGGATTTCCGCAGGGATACCTTCGCGCGGCACCGCTTGGCGCATTTCAGGGTTCGCTTGGCCGTAGGCGTCGTCGGCACCGATTTTCACGATCTTCTTGTCGCCAACTTTCATGCCGGGGATTGCCACATCAAGGCCGGGGATGATCTGGCCGGAGCCTACAACAAACGCCAGCGGGTCGCGGCCTTCGGAGCTGTCGAATGTGGTGCCGTCCAGCAATGTGCCAGTATAGTGTAGATGTACGGTGTCGCCTGCCTTAACTTCGGCCATAAGTCGTCTCCAATATGATCAGGGGATTGTGCGGGAAGCCGCGTATCTGCGCAGATGCTCCGATTTGAAGGCCGCACCCTTTCAAGACGCGGCCGAAACCGCAACCCCCATTTCACCCTTTTCCGCTCCGCCGCCCCATGTCACTGTGCGACATAACATCATTTATTGCGCGGAGCCTGCGATGCCCATCACCACTTGTATTTTCGACGCCTATGGCACGCTGTTCGACGTGGCTGCCGCCGCACGACAGGCCGCTGCCGAGCCTGAATATGCCGCGATCAAGGACGACTGGCCGCAACTGGCCGAGCATTGGCGCAACAAGCAGCTCAACTACAGCTGGCTGCGGGCTGTGACAGGGGCGCATTGCGATTTCTGGCAGGTGACGCAGGAAGGGCTGGACTGGGCGTTGGAGAAGACAGGCCACCACGGCGATGGCGCGCTGCGCGAGCGTCTGTTGCAGTTATATTGGGAATTGGGCGCATATGCGGAAGTTCCCGCCATGTTGCAGGCTTTGAAAGCGGCGGGGCTGAACACAGGCATCCTGTCCAATGGCTCCCCTGCCATGCTGCGCGGCGCGGTTGAGAGTGCGGGCATTGACGGGGTACTCGACGCGCTGCTGTCCGTGGAAAGCGTGGGCATCTTCAAACCTGACGCACGGGTCTATGATCTGGTCGGGGCCGAGTTCGGTTGCGCCAAAGACGAGGTGCTCTTTGTCTCCTCAAACGGCTGGGATGCAGCGGCGGCAACGGGATATGGTTTCACCACCGCATGGGTGAACCGTGGGGGGGAGCCGATGGACCGCCTGCCATGGAAACCTGCACATACACTCAAAGACCTCACAGGTATTCCAGCATTGGCAGGCATCTAATGGCACATTTTACGACCTCCGACGGGCTGAAACTCTTTTACACGGATGAGGGCAAGGGCCTGCCGATCCTCTGCCTTGCGGGCCTCACCCGCACCACGGTGGATTTCGACTATGTCACGCCCCACCTGCATGATTGCCGCCTGATCAAGATGGATTACCGCGGGCGCGGACAGTCGGATTTCGATCCCGACTGGAAGAATTACGCCCTCCCCGTCGAGTGCCGCGACGCTCTCGAATTGCTCGATCATCTGGGGCTGGAAAAAGTAGCGGTCCTTGGCACGTCGCGTGGCGGTTTGAACGCGATGGGGCTGGCCATGGGCGCAAAGGACCGCCTGCTGGGCGTGGCGCTCAATGACGTAGGGCCTGTGATTGATCCTAAGGGCATCGAGACCATCAAGGATTACATCGGGCGCAACCCAGCTGCCAAAACCCACGAGGAGGCCGCCGCCGCGATGGAACGTGCCTTTCCCGAGTTCAAGAATGTGCCTGAAGGCCGCTGGCTTGAGGAATCGCGCAAGCATTATACCCAAGACGAGGATGGCCTGCACATCACCTATGACAAACATCTGCGCGATGCGGTGCTTGCAGCGGGGGAGCAGATGATGCCTGACCTCTGGCACTATTTTGAAGCCCTGAAGGGCCTGCCGCTTGCCCTGATCTGGGGCCGCAATTCCAATCTGCTAAGTGCTGATACAGTGATGGAGATGCAGATCAGGCGCACGGATATGCACCTCGCCACGGTGCCTGATCGCGGCCACATCCCGTTTCTGGACGAGCCTACTGCCATCGCTACCCTGCGCCGCTGGATTGGAGACATGCAATGAACATCGAGATGATCCGCGCCGCTGCCCAGCGTATCCAAGGTCACGCGCTGCGCACGCCCCTGCTCAATTCCAGCTTCCTCGACGAGATCGCAGGCCGCCGCGTCTGGATCAAGCCTGAGTGCCTCCAGCACACGGGCAGTTTCAAGTTTCGCGGTGCTTATAGTGCCCTTTCCGCACTTGATCCTGACACCCGTGCCAAAGGGGTGATCGCGTTTTCCTCTGGCAACCATGCGCAGGGCGTGGCGCTGGCCGCCAAGATGCACGGCACGTCGGCCGTGATCGTGATGCCGTCCGACGCACCACAGCTCAAGATTATCAATACGCGAGCGTATGGCGCAGAAGTCGTCCTGTACGACCGCGAAACGGAATCGCGCGACGAGATCGGAGGCCGCCTTAGCGAAGAGAGGGGGCTGACGCTCGTCAAACCCTTCGATGAGCCACAGGTGATTGCAGGCCAAGGCACGACAGGTCTGGAAATCGCCGAAGATGCCAATGCTATGGGCATAAAGAACGCGGATGTGATTGTCTGTTGCGGTGGCGGCGGGCTGACGGCTGGCATCGCACTTGCGCTTGAAGCTGACGCCCCCACCTTGCGCGTGCGCCCTGCGGAGCCTGAGGGGTTTGACGATGTGGCCCGCTCGCTCATCGCTGGCCAGATCGAGAGTAACGCAACCAAGTCAGGCAGCATTTGCGACGCGATCATTACCCAGCAACCCGGCGATATCACATGGCCCATCCTCAAACGGCTCTGCGGCCCTGCCCTTGTGATCTCCGATGATGAAGCCCTTGATGCCATGGCGCAGGCCTTCTTGCGCCTCAAACTGGTGGCTGAACCGGGGGGCGCTGCGGCGCTGGCTGCGGCCCTCTATCGCCGCGACGAGATCGAGAGCGATAATGTGATCGTCACCATCTCTGGCGGCAACGTCGATCCCGCCATGTTCACCCGCGCGTTGGAGCGTTTATGACCAATTTCACCATCGCAAGCTTCAACGTCAAAAACCTCATTAGGGCGGATCAGGAGTATTATCAGTTCCAGTCCTACACCCCTGAGGAATATGCATGGAAGCGCGATTGGCTCGCCGATCAGATGGTGACACTGGACGCCGATATCGTCGGTTTCCAAGAGGTGTTCGACGAGGCAGCCCTCAGCGATGTTATCACTTTGGCCGACACATACGGCGAGGCGCAGAACGAGTTTTCCCTACCCGACGGCACCAAACGCTACCGCAAGCGCGCAATCTTTGACAAGCTTGCCTATGGCAGCTACCGTGAGGCGGCAATCGCCTTTGCCCCCAATATGAACGACGGCAAAGCAGGCCACCGCCGCCCCGGCGTGGCGATCCTGTCGCGCTTCGGCTTTGTAGACGAGCCCGAGATCATTCAGGACTTGGGCCAACCGCTCGACGTTCCCTTTTCCGACGGCGGCGAGGACGGCGGGTTCTTCCGCATCTCTCGCCTCAGCCGTCCGATCCTCAAAGTGCGTATTCCTTTGGGCGGGCAAGTGATCACTGTTTTCAACTGCCATTTGAAATCAAAACTGGGTGAGTTCATCCGCCCCAAGGGTGGCGGCGCAGCACCCGAAGTGGACCTGACGCAGTATGATCCTGTGGGCCGTGCATTGGGAGCCGCCCGTGCTGCCATGCGCCGTATGGCGGAGGCTTGGGTCCTGCGCGGTGCCATTGTGCAAGAATTAACCGCTGGCAATCCCGTCATCGTCTTGGGCGATTTCAACGATGCAGAGAACGCTGTGAGCAGCGAGATTATCTCGGGCGAGCACCCGTTCAAAAACTACCAATGGATGCTGCGACACGACGCGGAGCATCGCGGGGATCGCTATTCGGAGGCCGAGGCCAAGCAGATTACCGAAGATATCGAAGCCGTGCGCCTGCACGCTGCCGAGAAGCTGTTTGTGCGCAAATCCCTGCGCGACATGGTCTTTACCGCTGCCTTTGGCGGTGTGTACGAGAGCATCGACCAGATTTACATGTCGCGGCATTTCCTGCCTGAATATGCAGGCAGCATCGGCGAGATGGAATATTTCAGCGTCCTGAACGACCACCTGACAGACGGCAGCCACGCTGAAGCGCCCTACAACAAACTCGCCTCTGATCACGGTCAAATCATGGCGCATATGACCCTGAAGGGAGAGACATCGTGAACCTATTTGATGCCGGAGACGTGCGGATACACTACCGTGTGGACGGCCCCGATGACGGACCAACAGTGGTTTTTGCAAATTCTCTGGGCACCGATATGCGCCTGTGGGACCCGATCCTGCCTCTGCTGCCCGCAGGCCTGCGCATCATCCGCTGGGATAAACGCGGCCATGGCCTGTCGACTGTATCGAGTGGTCCCTATTCCATGGGATCGCTAATTACCGATTGTGAGCGGCTGCTCGACCATTTGGCCGTCAAGGAATGTGTCTTTGTCGGTCTCAGCATCGGCGGCATGATCGCCCAAGGGTTGGCCGCCAAACGCCTTGATCTGATCCGCGCTATGGTGCTGAGCAATACCGCCGCCAAAATCGGCAATCCTGCTCTCTGGGACGAGCGTATCGCGGCCGTGCATAAGGACGGCGTCGAGAGCCTTGCTGATGCGGTGATGGAGCGGTGGTTCTCCGAAGGGTTCCGCAAAACGCCAGAGCTGGAACTGTGGCGCAACATGCTGGTGCAGCAGGCAGACGACGGCTATGCGGGCTGCTCTGCCGCGATTTCGGGCACGGATTTTTACACCCCCACCAGCGGCTTGCGCCTGCCTACACTTGGCATTGCAGGGTCCGAGGACGGCTCGACGCCGCCCGATCTGGTACGCGAAACCGTTGATCTGATCCCAGGCTCGCAGTTCCATCTGATCCGCCGCGCAGGGCATTTGCCTTGTGTCGAACAACCTGAGGAATTTGCACAAGTCTTGGGTGACTTCTTGAAAAACGTGGGCCATATCTGACGCAAACGTCCGACTGACCAAAGAAGTGAGACACGCCCGATGGCCGCATCTGTTTTCGACAGCCCTCTTTACGCACATCTGTTTCCAACAGGTGACGCGGGGCGGCTGTTCTCTGACACGGCCGCCATTCGCGCAATGCTGCTGGTCGAGGGCGCATTGGCCCACGCCCAAGGGGCACAGGGCGTCATTCCAGAGCTAAGCGCAAAAGCGATCCAGCGCGCAACGATGGAGATACAGATCGACCCTGGTGCGATTGCACGCGCCACGGGCGAGAATGGTGTCAGTGTTCCCGGCCTTATTGCTGCCTTTCGCGCCGAGATGAATGCGCCCGAGCATGCGCAATTCGTGCATTGGGGCGCGACCTCGCAGGATATCATCGACACAGGATTGATGCTGCGCCTGCGGCAGTTGTTGTTGCTGGCGGAGACGGACCTGCGGGCCATCATTGCGAACTTGAGCAAGCAGGCAGAGGCACATGCCGCCACCCCCATGGCCGCACGCACCTATGGCCAGCAAGCGACGCCCACCAGTTGGGGCGCTGTTGTGGCCGATTGGGGCCATAGTTTATGCGACCTGCTTGATGCGCTCCCTGCCCTGCGCGAGACATCCTTGCTTGTCTCGCTATCCGGTGCGGCAGGCACATCCTCCGCTTTGGGCGCAGATGCCGCGCAGACCCGCGCTGCATTGGCGAAAGGCTTGGGGCTGAATGATCCCAAGCGAAGCTGGCATGTGGACCGTGGCCCGATCCTGCGCATTGCCGATTGGCTGGTGCAGGTCACCGCACAACTGGCACGAATGGGCAGCACGTTGATCGCCCTCACAGGTAGCGAAATTGGCGAGGTCACGCTGGGTGCAGCGGGTGCCTCCTCGACCATGCCGCAAAAGCAAAATCCTGTGGCCCCCTCCGCGCTCCAAGCGCTTGGGCACCAGACGACGGGCCTACGCGCTGCCCTCGCCCCTGCGACACAACACTTGCACCAGCGCGACGGGGCCGCATGGTTTGCCGAGTGGATGGTTCTGCCGCAGATCGCATTGACGACGGCATGTGCGCTCCAACATGCAAAAGCGCTGAGTGAGACCATGACACCGAATGTCGGCAAAATGGCCGCCACGCTGGAGGGTGGTTTGGGCCTGATCCATGCAGAGGCGCTCAGCTTTGCATTGGCCGCCCAAATGCAACGGCCCCAAGCGCAGGCAGTGACAAAAGCACTATGCAAACGGGCGCAAGCGGAAGAGCGCGAGCTTAAAGATATTGCTCTCACCGCCTACCCTGATTTGCCATTGGACCTTTTTGATCCCGCGCAGTCCTTGGGTCTCGCGCCACAAGAAGCGCAGGCCTTTGCCTTGCGTGCAAAGGCGCTTTAACATCTCACGCCTGCCCATCATATTTATCATGCTCACAGTGATGATCGACGCCATGGGCATCGGTCTGATCATCCCCGTGATGCCCGACCTCATTCAGGAAGTCGGCGGCGGCACGCTGGCCGAAGCGGCGATTTGGGGCGGTATCCTTTCGACAACATTTGCCGTGATGCAGTTCCTCTTTGGCCCTGTCATGGGCGGGCTATCCGACCGTTTTGGCCGCAGGCCTGTTCTGCTCATTGCTCTTGTGGTTATGGCCCTCGATTATGTCCTTATGGCGCTTGCGAGTGCTCTTTGGGTGCTGCTGCTGGGCCGTGTGATCGGCGGGATTACAGCCGCAACCCAATCAACCGCCACAGCCTATATGGCGGATATTTCAGCCCCCCATGAGCGTGCCGCACGTTTTGGCCTTGTGGGGGCTGCTTTTGGTGCTGGGTTTGTGATCGGTCCTGTGATGGGTGGATTGCTGGCTGAATATGGCACTCGCGCGCCATTCTGGATGGCCGCAGGACTGGCAGCCGCGAATGCGGTCTTTGGCTGGGTTGTTCTCAAAGAAACGGTAACCGACGCCAACCGCCGCACATTCAATTGGCGTCGGGCCAATCCTTTGGGCGCATTGCGCGCGCTGGGGCGCTTGCCCGGTGTGACGCCGCTTCTGCTGGTCTATTTCATCTACTACATTGGTTTTGCGGTCTATCCCGCCGTCTGGTCCTACTTTGGCAAGGAGCGGTTTGACTGGTCTCCCTCCACCATTGGCCTGTCGCTGGCGCTTTTCGGTATCTCCATGGCGCTGATCCAAGGGGGGTTGATCCGCCCTGTCCTCAAAGCACTGGGCGAGCGCGGCACTGTGATCGCAGGCCATATGTTCAGCATCGTCAGCCTCATCGGGATCGCCGTCATCACATCCAGCATGTGGGTGCTGCTCCTCACACCCATAGCGGCATTTGGGGGGATCATTCCGCCTGCCCTGCAAGGGATCATGTCCGCCCGTGTGGCCAATGATGCCCAAGGGGAATTGCAAGGCGCGCTGACCTCGACCTCTGCATTGGCGATGATCCTGTCGCCGCTGGTCATGACCTATACTTTCGCGCAATTCACCGATGCAGACGCGCCGATCTATCTGCCGGGGGCGCCATTCTTACTGGCAGCGACACTCAGCACGCTGGGCCTCGCTGCCCTGCTGATCGGGACACGGCGCACGCGCTGACGCAACGTTGTGAAGCCATTGCGCAATAGGGCTTGTTCGCACGTCCTATCTGCGCAAACCTCTGTCCAACACGAAAAAGGATGCACCATGAAAAAGATCAAAGCCGCCGTTTGCCATGAATTTGGCGCGCCCCTCACCATTGAAGAAATTACCCTGCGCGCACCGGAACAGGGCGAGGTCGAAGTCACGCTGGACGCAGTGGCGATCTGTCACTCCGACATCTCGTTCGCCGAGGGCGCATGGGGCGGATCGCTGCCTGCGGTTTACGGCCATGAAGCGGCGGGCAAAGTCGCGGCTGTGGGTGCTGGCGTGAACGGTTTGGCCGTGGGCGACAGTGTGATTGTCACGCTCATCCGCTCCTGCGGGACATGCCCGTCGTGCGCAGGCGGTTTGCCAACATTGTGCAGCACGCCCTATGACGGCGACCACGGGCCGATTAAGACGGCGGACGGCGGCAAGCTGCATCAGGCCATGGCCTGCGGTGCTTTCGCCGAAGCAGTAGTTGTGGACCAGCGCCAAGTGGTGAAAATCGGTGAAGAAATTCCAAAAGAATGTGCCGCCCTGATTGCCTGTGGTGTGATTACAGGTGTCGGCGCTGTGGTCAACGCGGCAGGCCTACGTGCAGGTCAGGATGTTGTGGTCATTGGTGCGGGAGGTGTCGGCCTCAACGCGATCCAAGGCGCACGCATTGCGGGTGCGCGGCGCATTGTGGCAGTGGATATGAGTGAGGAAAAGCTTGCCATTGCACGTGAGTTTGGGGCGACCGACGGCGTACTGGCCTCGGGTTCGAAGCCGTGGTCGGAAGCGAAAAACGCGATGGGGCGCGGGGCAGACGCCGTGATTGTCACCGTCGGTGCGATCCCTGCTTATGACACAGCGCCCAAATACCTCGCGTATGGCGGTAAGGTCGTGATGGTCGGCATGCCCCATTCGGGTGCCATGTCGAGCTATGAGCCAGTGATGATGGCCGCTGTCGGGCAAGGCATGGTCGGCTCCAAAATGGGCGATGTGGTGATCCAGCGGGATATTCCGTGGATGGTGGACTTCTATACCCAAGGGCGGCTGAAACTGGACGAGCTGATCTCGGGGCGTTGGGAGTTGGGCCAGATTAACGAGGCGATTGCCGATACCAAGACAGGCTCGGCGCGGCGCAATGTGATCTTGTTTGATCGGTAAATGGGTGCGCCCGTTGTCGGGACGGGATTGAGTTTAAGGGCCAAATGAAGCGACCCTTGGACGGCAGTTGAATTGAGATGAGGTGACGCAATGCAGTTGAAGGATTTGGACGTTATTGTAACGGCACCCCCTGCCCCCGGTTGGGGCGGGCGGTACTGGATTCTGGTGAAAGTCACCACTGCTTGCGGGATTGTCGGCTGGGGGGAGTGTTATGCATCCTCCGTCGGGCCAAAGGCGATGCGCGCGGTGATCGAGGATGTCTTTGCGCGGCATATGGCGGGTGAGAATCCCGAGAACATCGAGATGATGTTCCGCCGCGCGTACTCCTCTGGGTTCACACAGCGGCCCGATCTAACGGTGATGGGGGCGTTCTCGGGGCTCGAGATTGCCTGCTGGGATATTCTGGGCAAGGCGCGGGAGCGGCCTGTCTATGCTCTGCTCGGCGGCGTCATGAACGCACGTGTGCGCGCCTATACCTATCTTTACCCTTTGCCACATCATGATCTCGGTGCGTTCTGGTCTTCACCCGAAATGGCGGCGGAATCGGCACTTGATGCAGTCAACCGTGGCTATACGGCAGTGAAGTTTGACCCTGCCGGTCCCTATACGCGGCGCGGCGGGCATATGCCTGCGATGAGTGATATTTCCCAATCTGTTGCCTTTTGTAAGGCGATCCGCGAGGCAGTCGGGGATCGGGCGGACCTATTGTTCGGCACGCATGGGCAATTCACCACTGCGGGGGCGATCCGGTTGGGTCAGGCGCTCGAACCCTATAGCCCACTGTGGTATGAAGAACCTATTCCACCAGACAATGTAGCCGAGATGGCAAAGGTCGCGGGCGCTGTGCGTATTCCGATTGCGACTGGAGAGCGGCTCACCACGAAGGCGGAATTTGCGCCTGTCTTGCGTAGTGGTGCTGCGACGATATTGCAGCCTGCATTGGGGCGTGCCGGTGGTATCTGGGAGATGAAGAAAGTCGCCGCCATGGCCGAGGTCTATAACGCGCAGATGGCGCCGCATCTGTACGCGGGCCCTGTGGAATGGGCGGCCAACATTCATCTGGCCGTGAGCATTCCCAACCTTTTGATGGCAGAGACGATTGAGACACCGTTCCATGACCAGCTGATCAAGGGCAGCATCCGCGTCGAGGATGGATATATCACCGCACCAACTGCGCCGGGTTTGGGCATTGATGTGGACGAGGAGCTGGCGCGTGCGCATCCCTACACAGGCGATGGCCTGCATCTGGAGATGCGCGAAGAGCCGTGTGATTACGTCAACGGGAACAACTTTGAGGGCGGTGCGCCTGCACCCCGCGACTAAGCGCTGAAATGGAAAAAGCCCGCGCAACGTGACGCGGGCTTTTCTATTTTTCAGACCTGAGGCGCTGGATCAATAAAACGCCTGCAGCCCTGTGATCGCGCGGCCAAGGATAAGCGCGTGCACATCGTGCGTGCCCTCATAGGTGTTAACCGTCTCGAGGTTCATCATGTGGCGCATCACTTGGAAGTCACCTGAAATACCATTGCCGCCATGCATATCACGGGAGTGGCGCGCGATTTCCAGCGCTTTTCCACAGTTGTTGCGCTTGACGATGGAGATCATCTCGGGCGCGGCATTGGCGTTGTCCATCAAACGGCCCACTTGCAAGGATGCCTGCAAGCCAAGGCTGATCTCGGTCATCATATCGGCCAGTTTCTTCTGGAAAAGCTGGGTTTGGGCCAGCGGTTTGTTGAACTGGTGGCGGTCCAGACCGTATTGGCGTGCGGCGTGCATACAGAATTCGGCCGAGCCCATGACGCCCCAAGAGATGCCATAGCGCGCACGGTTCAGACAGCCGAACGGACCTTTCAGACCTTGGACATTTGGCAGCAGTGCATCATCGCCCACTTCCACGTTGTCCATGACAATTTCGCCTGTGATAGAGGCACGCAAGGACAGCTTGTTGCCAATTTTTGGCGCGCTCAGACCTTTCATGCCCTTCTCGAGGATAAAGCCACGGATTTTGCCGCCATGCTCTTCGCTCTTGGCCCAGACTACAAACACATCTGCGATGGGTGCGTTGGAGATCCACATCTTCGAGCCTGTCAGCTTGTAACCGTTGGCCGTTTTCACGGCGCGGGTTTTCATGCCCGCAGGGTCGGAACCCGCGTCAGGCTCTGTCAGGCCAAAGCAGCCGATGAACTCACCGCTGGAGAGTTTTGGCAGATACTTCTTGCGCTGCGCCTCGGAGCCGTAGGCGTAGATCGGATACATGACCAAGGACGACTGCACCGACATCATGGAGCGATAGCCTGAATCAATCCGCTCAACCTCGCGCGCGACCAGACCGTAGGAGACATAGGAGCCGCCCAAGCCGCCGTATTCCTCTGGCACCGTGATGCCCAACAGACCCATATCACCCATCTCGCGGAAGATGCCTGCGTCAGTCTCTTCATTGGCGAAGGCATTGATGACGCGCGGCTGGAGCTTTTCCGTGGCGTAGGCACGCGAGCTTTCCATAATCATCCGCTCGTCCTCGGAGAGCTGCTCGTTCAGGCGCAAAGGATCGGACCAGTCGAATTGACCCAGATCAGGGGCGTCTTTTGCTTTGAGAATAGGGGTTTCTGCGTTCATGGCGTTACCTTTCAGGATGAGAAATGCGTGGATTGCCGCCCTTATTGCATATTCCCGCGCAAAGTTCTAACGATGCATTCTCCTCAACTCATGAGTTTTAGTCATAGATGATTGCCCCGCGCCGCTATCTCCCTTCTGTCTCTGCCCTGCTTGCTTTCGAGGCCTGCGCGCGGCTGGGCAGTGCTACACAGGCCGCAACAGAGCTGTCGCTGACGCAATCTGCCATCAGCCGCCAGATCAAGGCGCTTGAGGGTCAGCTGGGGGTGCAACTCATGGCGCGGCAGGGGCGCAGGTTGACGCTGACACAGGCGGGAACGGAATATGTGCGCGAAGTACGCGAAGTTTTGGGGCGGCTGGCACAGGCCTCCGTCAATGCTGCGACTGAGGCACAGTCAGGCACGCTAACCTTGGCGATCCTGCCTGCCTTCGGCATGCATTGGCTGGCCCCGCGCCTGTCGGATTTTGCGACTGAACACCGCGAAGTGACGGTGAACCTCTCTACACGCCTGCAACCCTTTGCACTAGGGCAAAGCGCGTTTGATGCAGCGATCCATTTCGGCCATGAGGACTGGCCCGGTGTCCACTACATGCCGCTGATGCCCGAAACTGTGGTGCCTGTCTGTGCGCCCGATCTGCCGGGGGCCCCGTTCGAGGCACCTGCCAGCCTGCTCTCGCATCCCTTGCTCCACCTCGAGACGCGGCCGCGGGCATGGGCGCGGTGGTTTGACGCTGTGGGCCACCCCTGCGATCCACCGCACGGAATGATGTTTGACCAATTTGCCACTATGGCGCAGGCGGCGCTGCACGGGTTGGGTATCGCGCTGTTGCCAACTTTTGTGGCACAGCCCTATCTGCGTGACGGTCAACTGGTGCTGGCGTCCAACAAAACGACCGAAAGCATCGGCAGCTATTATCTTGTCTGGCCCGATGACCGCCCTGCCCCGCCACCGCTTTTGGCATTCTGCTCATGGCTTGAAAACCAGACCCACGGCGGCACGGCCTTCGACAGGTTGGTTAACGAAACTTAGGTTTTGCCCAAATTCAGCCATATTCACCCGCTATAGAAATGCGATGTGACGGTGGGGGCCGACACCAAGGAGCATAGCAATGCTTAGCAAATTTTTCCTGCCCGCCGCTGTAACAGCCGCAGCGCTGACCTGTACTACCGGCTCTGCCTCTGCGGAGAATTTCGACATCATGATTATGGAAATGTCTTTCTTTCCAAGCGTGAGCTATGTCCAACCCGGTGACACACTGACCTTCATCAACGAGTCTGGCGTTGACCGCGACATCCGCTCGCGTAATGCACAGTGGTTTATTCCGGGCCTCGCTGTTGGCGCAAGCGCAAGTATCGTCATCGAACAAGGCTGGAAAAACGAATTTCTGTCGCGAATCAAAGGCTCAGATAATGGCGGCAACGATGGCGCCGACGGTGAAGTCGTGAGCAATGATTACCTGACAACGGACTTGAGCAATGACGAGGCCGTCGTGGACGAAGCGGGAACCATCATGGGTATCCTAAAATACAGCGGCGCTCCAGAAGTGGCCACATCAAACTAAAACCGTCTGGCGGCTCCTCTACCCTACTGGTCGTCGATCGGCGTCCATGGCTCGATCAACTCGGGACCAGAGGCACGGTTTGAATTCACCGCACGGTCCACGCGGTGCATCTGCAAGATATCCTCAGTCGCCGCCCGCATCAGCGGTGCGGCGCCTTTGCCTTGTTCGCCCAACCACAGCGCCCAATTCTCCGGCTCCACGATCACTGGCATACGGTGATGGATTTGCTGCATGCTTGCGTTGGCCCCTACCGTCAGCGCGGCAACTGTTGGCATGTCCTCCCCGCTTTGCGGATCGGTCCAGCTTTGCCAGAGGGCAGCCAAGGCCAAAGGCGTGCCATCACTGCGCGTGATATACCACGGGTCGCGTGCGCCTTGCGCATCCTTGGTCCATTCGTAAAATCCGCTGGCCACAATCAGCACCCGACGCGCATGAACAGCGCTGCGAAATGCGGGCTTTTCCAGCACTGTTTCGGCGCGTGCATTTATCAAAAGCGGCCCGTCATTGGCCTGTTTATACCACTGCGGAACCAGCCCCCAGCGCATCCCCTCCATCCGCCTTGCGCGGTCCGGCCCACCTGTAATCACCGCAATGCGGTCAGTCGGACAGATGTTATAATTCGGACCCTCTGGCAGGTCATTGGCAGGTTCCGCACCAAATATCTGCGCCATCGCCTCAGGTGGCAGCGTCAGCGCCATTCGTCCACACATGCCCGCACTCCCCTTGTTCTCACGCCCAGCTTAGCGTGCGGACACCACAGATCAAATGCGCATCATTCGGATCGCCAGTGCACCGCGCCCTTTGCCATAAGATTAGGAAAGGAGCGCTTTTATGACCCATATAACCTATCATCCACTGCCAACCGCAACAGTGACTGCCCTGCGCGGCGGTGGCCCCGACGCCTACGGCTTGCCGCCCGAGCGCAGCACCTCGAACGGTACTGGCATGCCTTGTCGTCATTGTCTGGGCAACATCCCCGAAGGCGCTGAAATACTGATCCTTGCCCACCGCCCCTTTGGCGCGCTCCAGCCTTATGCAGAAACGGGGCCGATCTTTTTGTGCGCGCAGGACTGTGCCGCATTTGACGGCGGCGGGTTGCCGCCCGTCCTCACAACCAGCGCAGGCTACCTGCTCAAAGGCTACACCGTGGATGAGCGCATATGCTATGGCACGGGCAAGATCGTAGCACCCGATGGGATAGCATCCTATGCCACCGACCTGCTGAGCCGCATTGAGATCGCATTTGTCGATGTCCGCTCTGCCAGCAACAACTGCTTTTTAACGCGCATCACGCGGGCATGAGAATGGCGCGCCCCCGTGAAGGGACGCGCCAGATATTCGCACAATCGCGCGGCTTACTTCACCGTGATGCGACCATCAGTATAGGGCTTGTAAGGCGCATTCGCTGCCAAAAACTCTGCCGTGACGTCAGCCAGATCGGGGCCAAAGTCATAGGCCTTAGCGGCGGTTTTAAACATTGCGTAACCGTCGCCACCGTTGCGCACGTAGTTGTTGGAGACGACGCCATAGGCCTTCTCCATATCCACAGGCGCACCGCCAATCATGACATCAGATACACGTGACCCTGCGGGTGCGGCTGCGTCAAAAGCAAAGGTCATCCCCGCCACCTGCGGAAAGCGGCCTGCACCCTCTTCAACCTGGCTCACGCCATTTTCGAGCGCCTCGACCAGCACCGCACCGGTGACTTCAAAGGTCGACAGCGTGTTCTGGAACGGCAGCACTGTGAGGACATCACCCATAGTCACCTGACCCACATCAATAGACGCGCGGATACCGCCGCCATTCTGGATCGCCACACTGACGCCCTGATCGGCCACACGCGCCAGCATCGCATCGGCGATCAGATTGCCCATGGAGCATTCCTGCGCACGGCAGACTGCACGATCCCCGCCAATAGGCTCTGCTGTGTCGGCGACGATCTTGTTGCGGATTTCCTCCAGCGGTGCCGCCATCTCGGAAATACGTGCTACAGTCTCGGCATCCTCGGCAACGGCCGCATCAATCAGGATCGGCTCGCCCGTTGCCTGCGTGATGTTGCCCGCATCGTCAAAGGTGACGTTCAGCTCACCCAGATATTTGCCGTAAGCATAGGCCTGCACAATCGCCGTATTGCCCACCATCGTAGGGTACGGTCCTTCGGCACGCTCGTTTGTGTTGCTCAGCAATGTGTTGGAGTGGCCGCCAACGATAACATCCACACCTGTCGTCTCCGCCGCAACTTTCTGGTCGATGGCATAGCTGGAGTGGCTGAGCACGATGATCTTGTTCACGCCCATCGCTGTAAGCCTGTCCACTTCGCCCTGCACCGCAGTGACCGGATCGGAGAACTTAACATTATCGCCCGGACTGGCCAATTCGTCCGTATCCTCGGGCGTCAGGCCAATGAGGCCGATCTTCTCGCCGCCGCGCTCGATCACTGTGGATTTGGCCAGCTTGTCCGCAAGAAGCGGCTCGGCGCTCACATCGGCGTTGGACATCAGGATCGGGAAATTGACAGCAGACATGAAGGAAGCCAGCACTTCGGGGCCATCGTCAAATTCGTGGTTGCCCACTGTCATGCCGTCATAGCCCAGCTTGTTCATCATCTCGGCGGCCATCTGGCCCTTGTAATAGGAATAGAACAGCGTCCCCTGAAACTGGTCGCCGCCGTCCACAAGGATGGCGTTATTGGTGCGCGCCTTTGCCTCCTGAATGGCTGTCACCAGACGGGCCGTGCCACCAAAACATTCGCCTGCCGTGTTGTCCTCGGCGCCGCAGGGGCCGTCATATTTGCTGATCGGCTCGAACCGCGCATGGAAATCATTGGTGTGCAAAATAGTGATTGTATAATCGGCGCTGGCCATGCCTGCCGTCAGGCTCAAGGCGGCGGCGCTCAAAAGGAATCGTTTCATGGTAAGTCCCCCATAGGAATGAGTGGGGCCATCGTGGCCCTACGGCGGGGACCTGTCAAAGGAGATATCCCCCTTTGCCTTACGTCACCCGCAGGTCTGCGCAATGTATAGGCGGTGCTTCGCCTCTTGACCGCTGGCCCACACAGCGGCATCACGGAACCCATGCTTATATTCAAAATCCTCCGCACCGACGAATGGCAATCCCTGCGCAAAGAAGGGGAGAGCACAGGCGCCCCGATTGACGTGGCAGATGGCTATATCCACATCTCAACCGCACAGCAGGTCGCCGAGACTGTGTCCAAGCATTTCGCAGGCGAGGACGGTCTGTTCCTTGTGGCGCTAGAGACAGACGCCCTTGGCGAAGCGCTGGAATGGGAAGTGTCGCGCGGCGATGCGCTCTTTCCGCACCTCTATCGCAAGCTGACCATGGCCGATGTCGTCTGGGCGCAGCCACTGCCGTTGGTAGACGGTGTACATGAGTTTCCCGCAGGGCTGACAGAGGCCGTACAATGACCCATTTCCGCGATACCGAGCGTGCGCAGTTCGAGATTTTCAAATCCCTGCCACGCGACACACCGATCAACATGCTCAATCTGGTGCAGTTCTTTGACCGCGCCGAATATCCGGCAGATCACGCCCTTGCGGGAGACAACCTCACAGGTGCGCAGGCCTATGCCAACTATGGCGCGGCCAGTGGTCCCGTGCTGAAACGTGTGGGTGGTGAAATCATCTGGCGCGGCGGCTTTGAAGTCACCCTGATCGGTGATGCGTCCGAGCAATGGGACACGATGTTCATCGCGCAATATCCCAATTCGGGCGCTTTCCTTGCCATGGTCACTGACCCTGAATACCAACTGGCCGTGGTCCACCGTCAGGCCGCCGTGATGAATTCCCGCCTCATCCGCAGCGCGCCCTTGCCCGTCTCGGGCACCTTCAAATGAACGCGCTGATCGAAGCGATGGGCCTGAGCGTTCTACGCCGCTTTGATCCCGAAGCAGCCCACGGTCTGGCTATCCGCGCCCTGCGGGCTGGCCTCACGCCGCGCCCCGGTCCTGTGAGCACTCCGCGCCTTGGCGTTGATCTCGCGGGCATGCATTTTCCCAACCCCGTAGGCCTCGCCGCGGGTTTTGATAAAAACGCCACGGCGATTGAGCCGCTGAGTGCGGCAGGCTTTGGCTTTATCGAAGTGGGTGCCGCCACGCCGCTCCCGCAGTCCGGCAATGACAAACCCCGCCTGTTTCGCCTGACCGAGGACCGCGCTGCGATCAACCGCTTCGGCTTTAACAATGAAGGGGTGGACGCGATTTGCGCGCGCATCGCTGCGGCCAAACGCACAATCCCCGTGGGCCTCAACCTTGGCGCAAATAAGACCAGCACCGACCGCGCCGCCGATTTTGCCCGCGTGATGGAAGCGGCAAAGGACCACGTCGATTTCGCGACAGTAAACGTCTCCTCGCCCAACACAGAGAAACTGCGCGATCTTCAGGGCAAGGCCGCGCTCGCTGGCCTGCTCGAAGGGGTCATGGCCGTACGCGGCCACACGCCTGTGATGCTCAAAATCGCCCCTGACCTGACCGAGGCCGAGATTGCCGATGTGGCCCAAGTCGCCGAGGACGCTGGTGTGGCGGCAATCATTGCCACTAATACAACCCTCTCCCGCGAGGGGCTGAAATCAGCGCACAAAGGCGAAACGGGCGGCCTGTCTGGCGCGCCCCTGTTCGAAAAATCCACCCGCGTTCTGGCACGACTTTCTACGCTGACGGATGTCCCGATCATCGGCGTTGGCGGCATTGGCGACGCAGACCAAGCCTATGCAAAGATTTGCGCGGGGGCATCTGCCATCCAGCTCTACACGGCTCTGGTTTTTGGAGGCCTTTCGATGGTCAGCGACATCGCACGCGGCATTGATGAGCGTTTGGCCCACGACGGTTTTGCTTCCGTCGCAGAGGCTGTTGGCAGCAACCGCACCGCTTGGCTCTAGGCGCGCGTCAGAGTTTCTCCAAAACTCTGTACCCAATTTTTCAAAGACAAATTGACTATCCCTCCGCCGACCGCTCAAGCGCAGGGTAACGCGCCCCAAGGGTCGCCGCGCGTGCCACAAAAGAGATCAGCATCGAGACCCAAAGCCCGTGGTTGCCCATGATCGGTACCAGCACCACCACACACACCACATAAACGCAAAACGAGACCGCCATCATATTGCGCATGTCGCGGCTGCGGGTCGCCCCCACAAATACCCCGTCGAGAATGAATGCTGTGCAGCCGATCACAGGCAGAAACACCAGATATGGCAGGTATATCCGCGTGATCTCCCTGATCTCCGGCGATGTGGTCATCAAATCCACAATCATCCCGCCGAACAGCGCAAATATAATGCCCATCCCTACGGCCGATGCCATAGCCCAGCCCCAAACCAACGTCGCGGCACGGCGCAACATCTCAGGCTTGCGTGCCCCCGCCGCTTTGCCCACCAGCGCCTCGGCGGAAAAAGCGAACCCGTCCAGCGCATAGCTCGCGATCATCAAGAACTGGATCAACACCTGATTGGCGGCCAGCGTTACATCACCCTGCGCAGCCCCCATCAACATAAAGCTCAAAAATATTGCCTGAAGCAGGAGCGAGCGGATCAGAATATCGCTGTTCACCCCCATCATCCGCCGCCAGCGCGCTCCATCGAACACCGCACCCCATGCGCGCCATGCAATACCGGCAAACACCGCGCGACAAAACCATAGCCCAAGCGCAGAGCCGCTCCATTCCGCAATCGCAGTGGCAAAGGCTACGCCCTGCACGCCCCAGCCCAGCCCTAGCACAAACCAGACATCGAGCGCGATGTTCAGCCCGTTCATCCAAAGCTGCAACACCAGCACCGCCCGCGTGCGCTCCTGCGCAATGAGCCAGCCTGTAATGCCATAGAGCGCAATAGCCGCTGGCGCAGACCAGATGCGCACCGCCATATATTGCCGCGCCAAGCCTTCCACTTCCGCACTGGCAGGGGAGACTTGGAACGCGGCCCAAAACAGCACCCCTTGCAGAGCGACAATCACCACCCCCGCGCCCAAACCAATCAACAGCGCGCGGGTGAGCAAGGCCGCAACTTCGCCGCGATCGCCCTGCCCTTCGGCCTGCGCCGTAAGGCCAACAGTCCCCATCCGCAAAAATCCGAAAACCCAGTAAAACGCCGAGAGGATCACCGCACCAATGCCCACCGCGCCAATCGGTGCCGCCAGCCCCATCTGCCCGACCACGCCCGTATCCACTGCACCAAGGATCGGCACAGTCGCATTGGACAGCATGATCGGCACCGCAAGGTGCAGCACACGTTTGTGGGTGAGTTTCTCTGTTTCGGGCGCGCTCACAACATCAGTCGCGCGGCGCGGGCATCACAAAATGTCCCATCGCCTGCGCGTACAAGCGGTCCTTATTATCCTGCCACGCCTCTACCTGAACGGAGGCATAGCGCCGCCCGGCCCGTGTGATCCGCGCGCGCGCATAGGCATCGCGCGGAAGGCCCGTGCGCAGATAATCCACCGTAAAATCAACAGTCTTGGGCAGTCGTGGCAAATCCGCAGGCGCGCGCCCCTCAAGGTCGAGCTTGCCCGCCTCCAGATCATCCCAAAGATACAACCAGTTCAGCGTCATTACAGCCGTCACTTCGAGAAACGCAGCCGTGGCCCCCCCATGCAAGGCAGGCAGCAGCGGATTGCCAATCAGCTCATCGCGAAACGGCAATATCCCCGTCAACTCGTCCCCGCGCCGCTCGAACTCGATCCCGAGAAAACGGATATAGGGCACGGCCCCCGCCAGCGCCTTGAGGGCGGCATCGCGCCGTTGCTTGATCACCTGCACAGGCTCGGGACGTTTGCGCATGCTCATTTGCGGGCCTCCACAGTGAAGGCACCTGTTGCCGTCGCGACAGGGTGCTCCTTGTCCTCATCCAACGCGACGGCCCGCACAAAGGCAACCGACCGCGTCACGTGATAGCATGTGGCCACTGCCGTAATCGTCTGACCCGGTGTTGCCGCACGCATATAATCAATCCGCAAATCAATGGTCGCCGTCCCACCCGCATTTTCAGGATGGCACATCACCGCCGCCCCGCCGCAGGTGTCCATCAACGCCGAGACAGCGCCGCCATGGATCACACCTGTCACCGGATCACCGACCAACTCGTCCTTGTAGGGCATTTTGATCGTCGCAACGCCATCATCCATTTCCTGCATCTCCATTCCCAGCATGACGGAATGGGGCAGCGCCTCGATAAACTGCCGTGCGAGCTTTGTTTTGTCGGCCATGGGCCCCCTCTTTCGCGTAGTGAAACACTAACCGCAGTTTTCGGCCCTTTACAGCGCAAGGCCGGACAAAGGGCAATAGCAACCGTTGCACATCACGCTCAGGGCTTTTAGCATAGGGGTCCGGAGGAAAACACTACCATGAGCGATGAAACCCGCCTGACCTTTAAGGAAATGTGCGCCAAGTTTGACGTAACCCCGCGCACGTTGCGGTATTACGAATATATCGAGTTGCTCTCGCCGTACCGCGAAGGGCGCACCCGCTTTTATGGTGCGCGCGAACGCGCAAGGATGGAACTGATTCTGCGCGGCCGCAGCTTTGGCTTTGCTTTGGAAGATATCCGGCAATGGCTGCTCATCTATGAGAACGAAGGCACCACCGCCCAGATGCAGGCTTGGGTCGAGATGGCCAATGGCCAGCTTGCGGAATTTGCTGAAAAGCGCCGCCAGCTGGAAGAAGCCTTCACCGAGTTGACCCGCTTGCGCGACGAGACGGTCAAAGCATTGGGGCAAGACGCTTAACAGCGCTCGCACAGACCCAAGGCCGCTTTTTCAACCTGACAGGCCAGCGACAGTAATTCCCCGACAGTTTTCGCATGTGTCTGCTGCGCGATTTCAAAAGCAACTGTTTCTACAATTTTTGCCGCCATCAGAAGATATTGCGCATAGATTTCGCCATCTTGCTGAGAATTGTCGCTAACCACTTGAATGTGCGGGGTCATTATCTCACTCCTGAATGCATTAAGGCCAATATGGAAGGCAAAGGACGCACAGTGGTCCAGATCGCCTCACCTAGGGGAAAATTCACAGCGTTGCCAGACGCCTGACCCGAAAATTCACGCAAAAGTAGCAATCTACTTCTTTTGAAGCGGCACCCTGCCTCACGAAAAGTTGACGTAAAGTCATTTAAGGTAAGGCTAGAAAGTGACGTACGGTATCACTACGTAAGCTTGACGAAAGGCGTTATGCCTTCTCTGACACCGCCTGTTTGACCCAGTCCAGGCCAAATGCGAGATGAATATGAGCACCGAAACACTTACGATCCGAGAGATGTGTGACGCCTTTGACGTCACCCCCCGCACGCTGCGCTTTTACGAGGCAAAGGAACTTCTGTTTCCTGAACGTGCCGGCCAGAAACGTCTGTTTACCAAGCGCGACCGCGCCCGTCTCAAGCTGATCCTGCGCGGCAAGCGCTTTGGCTTTTCACTCGAAGAAATCCGCCAGCTTCTGGACCTGTACTACAAAGGCGACGGCCAGATGAGCCAGCTCCAGCAGACCTTCGATCTGGCCAGCACGCGCCTCACGGACCTCGAAAAACAGCGCACCGATCTGGACGAGGCGATCACCAATCTGCGCGAACAACTCAAGTTTGTTGAAAAAATAATCTCGTCGCAAACCGCAACGCGCCAAGCAAGCTAAAGAAACCAACAGCACATTTGTTTCAGGGAGAAACCAGATGCCGACATATACAGCCCCAACAAAAGATATGCAGTTCGTCCTTCATGATGTGCTGAAAATTACCGAAGCAAAAACACCTGGCTATGCCGATCTGGAGCCTGATTTCACGGCTGCGATTCTTGAAGAAGCCAGCAAGCTTTCCTCCGAAGTCCTCGCCCCCCTGAACGCCGCAGGCGACAAGGAAGGCTGCCGTCTGGAAAATGGCGTGGTCTATACGCCCAAAGGGTTCAAAGAAGCCTTTGCAAAGGTAAAAGAGGGCGGCTGGCCCGGTCTGGATATGCCAGAGCAGTATGGCGGCCAAAACATGCCCGCCGTGATCGGCTCTGCGGTGGGTGAGATGTTCTCCTCCGCCAACATGGCCTTTACCATGTATCAGGGTCTGACCCACGGTGCCGCCTCTGCCATTCTCGCCCACGGCACTGACGCGCAAAAAGACAAATGGCTGCCCAAAATGGTCAGCTGTGAGTGGACAGGCACCATGAACCTGACGGAGCCACATTGCGGCACCGATCTGGGCCTGATGCGCACAAAAGCTGTGCCACAAGACGACGGCAGCTACAAAATCACTGGCCAGAAGATCTTCATCTCCTCGGGTGAGCATGACATGGCTGACAACATCATCCACCTCGTGCTGGCCAAGATTGAAGGCGGGCCCGAAGGCATCAAAGGTGTGTCGCTCTTCATCGTGCCAAAGGTCAACGTCAACGAGGACGGCAGCCTTGGCACGCGCAATGGCGCGGCTGTCGGCTCCATCGAAGATAAAATGGGCATTCACGGCAACTCGACTTGCGTGATGAACTACGACGACGCCACAGGTTATTTGCTGGGCGAAGAGCATAAGGGCATGCGCGCCATGTTCACCATGATGAACGAGGCCCGTCTGGGTGTCGGCATGCAGGGTCTGTCACAGGCCCAGGTCGCCTATGAAAATGCGCTGGCCTATGCCCACGATCGCCTCCAAGGGCGCGCCGTGACAGGTGTCGAAGCGCCAGACAAACCTGCTGATCCGCTGATCGTGCACCCCGATATCCGTCGCTCGCTCATGGATCAAAAGTCATTCGCCGAAGGCGCGCGTGCCTTCATCCTCTGGGGTGCGACCATGATCGACGCCGCCCACCGCTCCGAGGACAAAGACGCGGACGGCCTCGTGTCCCTGCTCACCCCCGTGATCAAAGGGTTCCTGACCGATGTCGGCTACGACATGACCGTCAAAGCCCAGCAAATCTATGGTGGGCACGGCTATATCGAGGAATGGGGCATGTCCCAGTTCACCCGCGATGCACGTATCGCCATGATCTATGAAGGTGCCAACGGCGTCCAAGCGCTCGACCTTGTGGGCCGCAAACTGGCGCAAGACGGCGGCAAGCATGTGATGGTCTTCTTTGATCTGGTCAAATCCTTCTGCAAAGACAACGCAGGTCAGGACGAAGCCTTTGACAAAGACTTCATCGAGCCAATCAAGGCCGCAAGCAAGGACCTGCAAGCCGCTGGCATGTACTTCATGCAGAACGGCATGAAGAACCCAAACCACGCCCTCGCAGGGTCCAACGACTTCATGCATATGTTCGGCCATGTCTGCCTTGGTCTGATGTGGGGCATGATGGGCAAAGCTGCGCGTGATGCGCTGGCCGCTGGCACCACCGACGCCACGTTTTATGAGACAAAGCTGGCAACGGGCCGCTACTATATGGCACGCCAACTGCCCGCCACGGCCCTGCACCTGACACGCATCCAATCGGGTGCGGACACGGTAATGGCACTCGACGCGGCAAACTTCTAAGCTAGTCTGGCGGGCGCACAAGCGCCCGCCATCCCTATTCGGAGAGACAATGCCAAAACGCTTTCGCCTGACCCGCCGCTTCCCCGTCGCCATGACAGAAGACGGCTACCGCAACCTCAAAAAGTTCAGCGCAGAAGCGGGGTTGGATGAAGGCGAGGCACTGTCCTTCCTGTTCGAGAACTTCTCGTCCGTGATGAACGAGGAAAACCTGACCGCCCGCCTGCGCCTGTTCAATTCGGATTTGGACGCTCGCAAAAAATAAACGGCGCTGGAGGGAGAGATCCGGCCCGACAGAAGACCGCGACAAGGGAGATTGATGATGATCCGCAAACTCGTTCTGGCCACGACACTTTTTGTTGCCGCGTGCACTGCCCCTTACAGCCTGCCCGCAAACGACCGTGCAGAGATCGAAACGCGCATCGCAGGGTTCGAGCGCGCCTTTGTCGAGGGACGGACGGACGCGATCATCAATATTATCCCGCCGCGCATGATCACCGCCATCGCAGCCAAAGGTGGCGTTCCAGAGAAAACCCTGCGCCGCGAAATGGCACAAGCCACTCGCGAGGCCACGCGGGAAGTCAAAGTCGTCTCCTTTGATATGGCGCTGGAGCAAGCGAAATTCCTGACAACCGCTACAGGCCGCCCCTATGGCCTCATCCCGACACAAACAGTTGTGCAAAGACCGGATGGCACTCAAACCCTACAGTCCGACAATACCACCCTCACGCTCGAGGACGGCGGCATATGGTATCTCATCCGCATTGAGGACAGCCGCCAGATCAACCTCTTGCGCGAAATCTACCCCGACTTCGACGGCGTCACATTCCCCAAAGGGACCACAAAGGTGATTGGATAACTCATGAAAGACTTCGCCCCCGCCACATCCACATGGATGACCGACGAGCACAAGATGCTCGCCGAGATGACGGCCAGCTTCATCAACACCGAATGGTCGCCCCGTTTCGAGAAATGGCGCAAGCAGTCCGAAATGGACCGCGACGCATGGTATGAGGCGGGTGAGTTGGGTCTGCTCTGCCCCTCCATCCCCGAAGAATACGGCGGCTTGGGCGGCGATTTCGGCCATGAAGCAACGATCCTGATCGAGGCCGCACGCGCTAATCTTGCAAGCTGGGGGCACAGCATCCATTCTGGCATCGTCGCCCACTATATTCTGAAATACGGCTCCGAGGCGCAAAAGAAAAACTGGCTGCCCAAGATGATGACAGGCGAGCTTGTCGGCGCGCTGGCCATGACCGAACCCTCTACTGGGTCCGACCTGCAAGCGATCAAAACCAAAGCGGTCAAAGAGGGCAACGCCTACCGCCTGTCGGGTCAAAAGACATTCATCACCAATGGCCAACACGCCAATCTGATTATCGTCGCCGCCAAAACCGACCCCTCCCTCGGCTCCAAAGGGATGAGCCTTGTCGTCGTCGAGACAGACGGTGCCACAGGTTTTCAGCGTGGCCGCAACCTCGAGAAAATCGGCAAACACGCCTCCGACACCTCCGAGCTATTCTTCGACAACGTCGAAATCCCGCCCGAAAACATCCTAGGTGGAGAAGAGGGCAAAGGCTTTTACCAGATGATGCAGCAACTCCCGCAAGAGCGCCTGATCATCGGCTGCGAAGCGGTGGGTGCCATGGAGGGCGCAGTCGCGCGCACGATCCAATACTGCCAAGAGCGCGAAGCCTTCGGCGGCCCCCTCACCCAGTTCCAGAACACACGCTTCAAACTGGCGGAGTGCAAAACCAAAACCACAGTCGCCCGCGCCTTCCTCGACCAATGCATCGCGGAACACTTGCGCGGAGAGTTGACCGTCGACCGCGCCGCCATGGCGAAATACTGGCTCACTGACACCCAAGGCGAAATCCTCGACGAATGCCTCCAGTTGCACGGTGGCTACGGCTTTATGCAGGAATACGCCATCGGCGAGATGTGGGCCGACGCCCGCGTTCAACGCATATACGGCGGTACAAACGAGATCATGAAGGAGCTGATTTCGCGTAATCTCTGACGAGAGGCGCAGGGGGAAGCTGCAGGATTTGAGTTTATAGGGCAAAATAAAGACACCTTTTCGACATCAATCCAATGCGCCACTCCAGCTTCATTTGGCCAATAAACTCACGCGGGCTTGCCCGCATCCGAAACTAAAAACAGGAACCCGACCTATGACAATCAAACTCTACTGCTTCGGCGAAAGCGGCAACGCGTATAAAGCTGCACTTGCGCTCGAACTCTCAGGTCTTGCTTGGGAGCCTGTAAAGGTCGACTTTTTCGGTGGTGAGACGCGCACGCCGGATTACCGTAGCCAGATCAACAATCTGGGCGAAGCCCCTGTGATGATCGACGGCGATATCAAGCTGACGCAGTCGGGCGTTATTCAGGATTATATCGCAGAAAAGTCGGGTAAATTCGGCGGTAAAGACGCGGCCGAGCGGCGCGAGATCCTGCGCTGGGTGCTGTGGGACAATCACAAGCTCAGCTCCATGGCAGGCATGACACGTTTCTTGATGAACTTTCTGCCTGCTGACAAGCAGCCCAAGGAAGTGATTGCCTTCAATCAGGGGCGGCTTGCGGCGGCTTATGATCTGCTCAACAGCCACCTTGAGGGCCGCGAATGGATCATCGGCGACAGCATGACCAATGCCGACCTGAGCTGTTGTGGCTATCTCTACTACCCCGAGCCTTTCGGCTTTGACCGCGCCGCATACCCCAATATCGACGCGTGGCTCACACGCATCTCGAACACTGCGGGCTGGAAGGCGCCTTATGATCTGATGCCCGGCTCCCCTGCGGACCGCGCATAATCCATGCTGCGCCAGCCTGCTCTCTCGGCCATCGGAGCCTATCAGCGGTATCTCTCTCCGCGAAAAGGCTATGGCTGCGCTTACAGGTTGGCGAACGGCGGCACGGGATGCTCGGGCTTTGCCAAATATGCGATTGCGGATTTTGGCCTGCTCAAAGCAGTTCCGCTCATCCTGAGGCGCTTTGCCAAGTGCAAAAAGGCAGCCATGACGCTTCAGGACCAAATTAAAAACGAGGACACGTCAGACACTAAGAAAAAGACCCGTTGGTACGATCATTGCGACTTTTGCGGCGGCTGCTGCTGCCCCCGCGGAAAAAGCAGCAGCGCGGACACATCACCAGATTGCTCACCCGATTGCAGCCCAGATTGCTGCAGCCTGTGACCAAAGACATAACAAAAGGACATCTATTATGACCGAAGCCTATATCTATGACGCCCTGCGCACCCCGCGTGGAAAAGGCCGCGCCGACGGCTCCCTACACGAGCTGACCTCCCTGCGCCTCTCGGCCCTCACGCTCAACGCACTCAAAGAGCGCAACAACCTCGAAGGCCATGCTGTTGAGGATGTAATTTGGGGCAATGTCACCCAAGTGATGGAGCAGGGCTCCTGCCTTGCGCGCTCTGCCGTGCTGGCCTCGGACCTTGACGAGCGTATTCCTGGGCTCGCGATTAACCGGTTCTGCGCCTCGGGCATGGAAGCGGTTAACCTTGCCGCCAACCAGGTCAAAGGCGGTGCTGGCATGGCCTATATCGCGGGTGGCGTCGAAATGATGAGCCGCGTGCCCATGGGCAGTGACGGCGCAGCAATCGCTGCGGACCCGAGCATTGCAATGGACCAGTATTTCGTACCTCAAGGTATCTCCGCCGATATCATCGCCACCGAATACGGCTTTACCCGCGACGAGGCCGACGCACTTGCCATCGCGTCCCAACAGCGCGCAAAAGTGGCGTGGGACGAAGGCCGCTTTTCCAAATCCATCATCACGATCCGCGACCAGAACGGTTTGGAAATCCTCAGCCATGACGAATACATGCGCCCCCAGACCGACATGCAATCCCTTGGCGCGCTGACCCCTGCCTTCCAAGCCATGGGCGAAGTCATGCCCGGCTTCGACAAAGTCGCCCTGCTCAAGTATCCGCATCTGGAAAAGATCAACCACATCCACCACGCGGGTAACTCCTCTGGCATCGTGGACGGTGCCGCAGCGATCCTGATTGGCAACAAGGAATTCGGCGAGAAATACGGTCTCAAGCCCCGCGCACGCATCCGCGCCACCGCGAAAATCGGCACAGACCCGACGATAATGCTCACAGGTCCTGTGCCTGTGACCGAGAAAATTCTCGCCGACAATGGCATGAACATCAAAGACATCGACATGTTCGAAGTGAACGAGGCCTTCGCCTCCGTCGTCATGCGCTTTATGCAAGCGTTTGACGTGGACCACGACAAGGTCAACGTCAACGGCGGCTCCATCGCGATGGGTCACCCGTTGGGCGCGACAGGTGCTATGATCATCGGCACACTGCTAGACGAGCTTGAGCGCGCGGACAAAGAAGTGGGCCTTGCTACCCTTTGTATCGCGTCAGGCATGGGTGCGGCCACGATTATTGAGCGTGTATAACCAGATGCTCAACGGGAAGCCGCAAACAGCTTTTGAAGTGTCGGAGATGCTCTTGGAGACAACGCGCGTTGCGATCTTCAACGGTGACTTCGACGCTTTTGCGGCGTGTTTCCACCTCCCCCACCTTATGGAGTCGGCAGAGGACAAGAAGGTACTAAAGACCCGTGAAGATCTGCGCGACGTATTCCTATCCGTTACCGAGGATATTGCGCGCAAACGTGTCACCAATCTGGTCCGCATCTGCGAGATCGCCGAATATCGCGGTGATACCCGCATTAAGGCGACACATATGACCCACATGATGAGCGGCGACCAACGCGTCAAGGAACCCTTCCCCTCCCTCTCCATAATTGAACTCATTGACGGAATTTGGAAGGTCTCTGCCAGCCAATATGCCGTTGACAAAACAACGACAGTCGGGCGCGCCCTTTATGCAAAACGCCCGAACCCGTCATAAACACCGACACAAGTCAGGAATCTAGTATGACCGATTTTACAATGAACACAGATGCCGAGGGCATCGCCACGATCGTCTGGGACGTGGAAGACAAATCCATGAATGTGATGTCCGTTGACGGGCTGGAACAGCTCGACGCGCTGACAGATCAGGCTCTTGCCGATGACGCTGTCAAAGGAATCATTATCACATCGGGCAAGGCAGGCTCGTTTGCAGGCGGCATGGACCTCAACCTGCTTGCTAAAATGAAGGAAGACGCTGGCGACGATCCCGCCAAGGGCCTGTTCGAGGGCACGATGCGCATGCACCATCTGCTGCGCAAGATTGAGCGCGCGGGCATGGCCCCCAAGACCAACAAAGGCGGCAAACCCATCGCGTCCGTCCTGCCTGGCACGGCAGCAGGGATCGGACTTGAGCTGCCACTGGCCACGCACCGCATCTTCGTCGCCAACAACCCCAAGGCCCGTATCGGCTTGCCCGAAATTCAGGTCGGCATATTCCCAGGTGCAGGCGGCACCACGCGACTTGTACGTATGCTGGGCGCAATGGCCGCCTCTCCCCTGCTGCTTGAGGGTAAAATGCTGGCCCCCGATGCCGCCAAGAAGGCAGGCATCATCCATGAAGTAAGCGATGATCCAATGGCCGACGCCCGTGCATGGGTACTGTCCGCGACAGACGCTGACATCCTGAAACCATGGGACGCAAAGGGCTATAAAATGCCCGGCGGCGCACCATACCACCCCGCTGGATTTATGACATTCGTCGGTGCCTCCGCCATGGTCAACGGCAAGACAAAAGGCGCGTTCCCCGCTGCAAAAGCATTGCTCAGCGCAGTCTACGAAGGCGCGCTCGTCCCCTTTGACACAGCCCTCAAGGTCGAGGCCCGCTGGTTCACCTCTATCCTGATGAACCCCACCTCCTCCGCCATGATCCGCTCGCTGTTCCTCAACAAGGAAGCGCTGGAAAAAGGCGCTGTGCGTCCCGAAGGCATCCCCGACCAGCGTGTGAAAAAGCTGGGCGTATTGGGCGCTGGCATGATGGGTGCAGGTATCGCACTTGTCTCCGCTCAGGCGGGCATCAAAGTCGTGCTGATCGACCGCGACCAAGCAGCCGCAGACAAGGGCAAAGCCTATTCAGAGGCCTATTTGGACAAAGGCATTGCCCGCAAAAAAGGCACTGTTGAGAAAAAAGAGGCGCTTTTGTCCCTCATCACGGCCACCCCCGATCTCGATGCGCTCAAAGGTTGCGATCTGATCATCGAAGCCGTGTTTGAAGACCCGAAGGTAAAAGCCGAGATGACCAAAAAGGTCGAAGCGGTGATCCCTGAGGATTGCATCTACGCCTCCAACACCTCCACCCTGCCGATCACCGATCTGGCAAAAGCCAGCAGCCGCCAAGAGCAGTTCATCGGCATCCACTTCTTCTCTCCCGTGGAGCGGATGTTGCTCGTTGAGATCATCAAAGGCGCCAACACAGGCGACCGCGCGGTGGCAAAAGCGCTCGATTATGTGCGCCAGATCCGCAAGACACCAATCGTGGTTAACGATGCACGCTTCTTCTACGCCAACCGCTGCATCATCCCTTACGGCGGCGAGGCAAACCGCATGATCACCGAAGGTGTCGCGCCATGGTTCATCGACCAAGCGGCACAAATGCTGGGCTTCCCCGTCGGTCCAGTGCAGTTGGGCGACGAGACATCCGTGGACCTCGCCACCAAAATTATGCGCGCCACCAAGGCTGCGATGGGCAATGCCTATCCTGCGTCCGAGGCCGATGATCTGATCGTATGGCTGGAAGAAAAAGGCCGCTTGGGCCGCAAAACCAAAGCGGGCTATTTCGACTATGACGAAAAGGGCAAGCGTCTCGGCTACTGGAAAGGCATGCAGGACAAATACCCGCTGGCCGAAGAGCAGCCCAGCCTGCAAGACGTTCAAGATCGCCTGATGTTCGTCCAAGTCCTTGAGGCCGTGCGCGCACTGGAAGAAGGTGTGCTCATGGACATCCGCGAAGGGGACGTGGGCGCGATCCTCGGCTGGGGCTTTGCGCCGTGGTCCGGTGGCCCGCTCTCATGGCTCGACATGATCGGCACGCCCTACGCTGTGGAGCGTTGTGAAGAACTGGCCGCGAAATACGGTGAGCGGTTCGAGCCACCTGCCCTGTTGCGTGAGATGGCAGAAAAGAACCAGAGCTTTTACGTGCGCTTTGGTCCAAAACCCGAAAAAGCCGCGTAAGCTGCGACAAACCAACGACAAGGGGCGCTCTATGCGCCCCTTTTTTCTGCCCAAAAATCCTGAAGCCGTGTTTGTTGCTGTCCTCCGGCATCAAAATTGTCCTCCAGCAGCCATGCCTGAAACGCAGCGCGGCACGCAGGCCATTCATTGCGCAGGATCGAAAACCACGCAACATCGCGCTGCCAACCATCAACAACGGCTGCATTGCGCCACGTTCCCTCATGTGTAAATCCGAGGTTGAGTGCCGCCTGAAACGACTTCGCGTTCTGCGCCTGACACCGCCAGACAAGGCGTTCATATTCAAACGTATCCATCCCCAAACACATCAGCAGAAATATTGCCTCTCGCGCCTCACGGGTTCCTTGCAGGGATGGAGAAAACCAGATTCTGCCGATCTCGAATGCTCCATTATTTTGAGATACATCACAAATCGACAACCATCCCAGCGCCTTCCCGCCGTGGTCAACCACCGCCCAAAACGGCTGATCCTCTCGTGTGGACAGATCACCCAGCAAATCAGCAAGGTCAGATGGCTTCTCGAAGGGACCATACCGAAGATAAGCAAAGCTCTCTGGCGCGGCTTTGGCCAAAGCCCAAAGATCGTAATGATGCTCGAGCGAGAGCGGTGCGAGTTGTACATACCTACCCGCAATCTCTTTGCATTCGGGCATCAGCCACAACCGCTTTTCGATCCTTGTCCCCAACATGTCTTGCATCAGCCCCGCCCCTTACCCATCCGTGCCGACCAGATACCCGCATACCTTCCAACCCGACAAGCACCACATTTTCACAGCACCAACAAAAAAGAGGGCCGCCAAAGCGACCCTCTCTCAACCATGGGGAATGGTTGGAAACTCTATTCAGGAAAACTCAAAGTGTCGCAAAGATCCCGACATTCTCGGCGGGGACCATCATCTGGTCCTCGAGATACATCATATCGGCCAATTCTTCTGCCGCTTCACCGCTGAGAACTTGGTAACTCTGTGTGCCAGCCTCAAGGAACTTGTCCAATGTGGACATATCACGCGGGCAGTGGATCAGCGCGCCGCCCTCGGCATAGATCACTTCATCCTGTGCAAAATAGACGGCAATCAACTCGACCCAGTGCATCGGTTGACGCTGGCGGATACCGCGCAGACCCACGAGGCTGATCGCTGTGATGACGGCAAAAGGATCGCCATGCATGTCTTGTGCCGCATCGCTCTCGACCATGACGCCTTGATCGGGAAGCAGAGTGAGTTCCTCACGGTTGCCCAGCGCATCCACAGGGATCACAACAGGCCAAAGCGTTTCGGCACTCTCTGGCGCATCAAGCCACATATGGGCGCGGCGGATCTCGGTGATCTCCTGCATGCCGTTGTCAAATGTCAGCACTTTGTCACCCACGGTCAGCGCATCAATCGCACGCCATCCCAGATTGCTGGCAACCCGTGTACCCGCCATCAATCCATGGCTCAGCGTGGCAAGGCCACCATCATAAGCGCCAGTCATTTCTACTGCGCAGCGTATCGGCTGCTGCGGCTTAAATCCCATTCCAAACATTTCATCGTCCCCTCGGTCTGTGCCCTCGTTTTGAGGTGCATCGTTTTCCTGAACCCACTTGGCGTGATTCGTGGGGCAACCAAGGGCCATCATTTGGGCAGACTTGGGGCATTGTTGCGAATATGAGTGATAATTCACAACAAACCCGTAAGATTTGGTTGATTATCGGCACAATGCGGGGCGCATTTCAGGAATTCGGAGGGAAAATCAATCCGGAGTTCCCGATGGAAAAATGATTCTAGGCCACCCCGTCAAAGCAGTAGCCAAACCGTGCAATATCATCAGCACAGTATGCGGCCACCCGCGCACGGGCTTCGTCACTGTATGCTTCACGGTAATCACCAGAACGCGCGCTGCGGTTCACATGTGGAATATCGAGGGCAAAGCCCAGATGCGCCTCCAGAGGGGCGATATCCTCCGCCAGATGCTCCAAGCGAATATAGAGACACTCGCGCTCCATCCCCTGCGCGTCCATCACATATGACGCCGCAGGCGTGTTCGAAAAGCTTTGCGCGATCAGCGGTTCGGCCACAAAAGCCTCAAACCCCAGCTTCTTGGCCAAATCCACCACAGCATGCTCGAAGCTCTGCGCGCGCAGCCAATGGTAATAGCTCACCATGCGGTCCCACGGATTGCGCACCATGGTAAAGAGAAACAGATCATCCAGTTCCTCCAGCTTCACCAATCCATCCAGATCAACCAGCGTAGAGTGTTTCCAAGCCGCCCCGCCGTTTTCACATCCACCAGCCGCTTGCGCCGCTTTACCGCTTTGGGCGTATCGCCCAGCATGATGTCGTCCTTCATCGCACGCGCCTCAAGCGCCAGCGCCATCGAGGTGCCACCCGTTTTGGGCGCATGGATAAAGAGATACTTGCGCCCCCGCGACAGGATCATAGTTCCTCCCCTGGCACCTTCACCGCCCTCACCGATATGGCATCATCCGTGCGCAGCGTGATAACCACACCCGCCCCCGCAATCATCACCATCCCCAGCAGCGCAAGTGGCCCCACTGTCTGGCCCCACAAAACCCACGCCCAAAAACTGGCAAAGACCAGCAATGAGTATTCAAAAACCGCCACATATCCCGCCTCGCCCAGCAGGTAGCCGCGAAAGATCAGCCCAATCCCGATGATCGACCCCACCGCCTGCACCGCGATCCAGAACCACATGTCCCCCGTCAGCGGTACCCAACCCCGCAGCACAAAGCCCTCAAACCCGATCGGCCCGCCCACAGGCAGGATGAGCAAGCCAATGCTGCCAAACAGCGCCAGCATCCCAAAGAACCCCGCCGAGAGCGCAATCGTGCTCTCTTGCCCACACCACAGCCGCGTCACCACTGCGCCCACGGCATAAAGCATCCCCGCCACAATCGGCGCAAAGGCGATGGGGTCCAGCGCGCTGGGATCAGGCTGGATCACCAACAGCGCGCCAACAAACCCCGACACCACAGCGCCAATGCGGACCAGCCCCACCTTCTCGCCTTGGAAGAAAACAGAAATCAACAACACAAACATCGGCGCCGTAAACAGCCCCGCCACGACCACACCAATCGGCAGCACCGACAAACAACCAAAATAAATCAACATCGCGCTGGCCGGAAACAGCGAGCGCCCCAGCACGGCCCGCCAACTCAGCGGGCGGATCACACCAATCCCCACTGCCGCAATCAGCGCCAGCAACACAACCGCCAGCACACCGCGCAGCATATGAAACTGCCACAGCGATCCCGTCTCGGAGATGTAGGGCACAAAGTTATCCGTGATCCCCAACACAAACATGCCGCCCAGAATGGACGCCGCCGCAAGGCCGGGGCGCAAGGCCGTGTCACTCATAACAATCTCTCCTAGGCATACATGCATGTTGGTCATTGCATCTTGGCCCGTCCTGCATATCGTGTCGGGACGCGTCCTGCATATCTTGTTCCGACGCATTGGCAATATTGTTATCAGGGGGAGCGGCACATGGGCTGGATGAAGGACGAGAGCGGACTGGACAAATGCGCCGCCAACTATGTGGCGCTGACACCGCTTTCGCACCTGCGCCGCGCCGCTGACGTGTTCGCAAACCGCACTGCCGTGGTTTATGGCAGTCACCGCGTCACATATGCTGAATACCACGCCCGCTGTACCCGCCTCGCATCCGCACTTGCAGGCATGGGTGTCACATCAGGCGATGTGGTCGCCACGCTGCTCCCCAACATCCCCGCTCAGGCCGAGGCCCATTTTGGCGTGCCCGCCTGCGGTGCGGTACTCAACACCATCAACACCCGCCTCGATGTGGATACCGTCGCCTATATATTCGAGCACGGCGGCGCATCTGTCGTCCTCGCCGACACCCAGTTCATTGAACTTGCCGAAGCCGCCGCCGCCCAGATCGACGGCACAGCCCCCCAAATCATCGAAGTCCCCGACGCCCCCGCA
>CAWVWS010000004.1:0-44625 GCA_963933905.1 uncultured Sulfitobacter sp. | reverse complement strand
ACTGGTGGCAGGCTTCTTTTTGCCCCCCGTCGCCGTAATCCTGATGGCCGCGCCCATTTTGCTGCCCATCATCACCACCGCAGGGTTTGACCCGATCTGGTTTGCTGTCGTGCTGACCATCAACATGGAAATCGGCCTGATCTCTCCTCCTGTGGGCCTCAACCTCTATGTCATCAACGGCATCGCTCCTGACATCTCGCTCAAGACAATCCTGATGGGCTCGCTGCCCTATGTGGCCTGCATGGTCGTTGCGATCCTTTTGCTCTGCTTCTTTCCGGGACTCGCCACGTGGCTGCCCGATGCAGTCATGGGCACCGCTGTATGAGCTATTTCTCCAGCCTGTTCACAACGGTGTTCGAGCGTCGGTTTGCGCGTGCAGTATCCTCGGATGCCGAAGGGCGCGGGATCACCAATCTCGCCCTCGATCTTCTGGGCACCCAAGGGGAAGTCTCGGGCGTCACGCTCGCCCGCTTGATCCTCGATCAATACGGACAAGCGGATACCACAGGAAAACACGCATTTTTCAACTTCATGATGCAAGATCTGGAGATTGATCCAGTTGAGGTCGTCGAAAGCCTAAAAGTCTACAAGGAAACCCCCCTCCAAGCGCAGCTACCGCGCCTATGCCCGAGCCAGCGAGCCTCGGCGGCAAGAACTCTTGCGGCGGCTCAATCAGGTGCCGGGTGGCACGGAACGTCTGGTCACCATGCGCAAAGATCTGTTGCAGATGATGCGCGAAGACCCAAAGCTTGAGCCGCTAGACGTGGATTTTCAGCACCTCTTTGCCTCGTGGTTCAACCGTGGCTTTTTGGTGCTGCAACCGATCAACTGGTCCAGCCCTGCCGAAGTGCTTGAGAAAATCATCGCCTATGAGGCCGTGCACGCTATCGACAGCTGGGATGATCTGCGCCGCCGCCTGCAACCCTCCGACAGACGCTGCTTTGGCTTCTTCCACCCCGCCATGCCGAACGAGCCACTGATATTCGTCGAGGTTGCACTAACCAAAGGCATCCCCAACTCTATCCAGACACTGCTTGCTGATGGACGCGCCCCTATTGAGGCGGACGAGGCAGATACCGCCGTCTTCTATTCGATCTCGAACTGTCAGGCAGGGCTGGCTGGTATTTCCTTCGGGAACCTGCTGATCAAGCAAGTGGCCGCTGATTTGTCCCAAAACCTGTCCGGCCTCAAAACTTTTGTGACCCTCTCTCCCATTCCGGGGCTGAACAAATGGCTTGAAACAAACGACAATCCTGCATTGACCGCCGCCCCATTGGAAAGCCGCGCCGCCCATTACTTACTGGAGGCAAAGCGCGAGGACCGCACCCCCATGGACCCAGTGGCGCGCTTCCATCTGGGCAATGGCGCAGCAGTGCACGCAGTCCATGCGGGGGCTGACACCTCTGAGAACGGCATGCACCAATCAGGGGGCGCTATGGTCAATTATCTCTATGACCTGTCCCAAATCACCACCAACCACGAACATTTCGTAACCGAGAAAACCGTCACCGCCTCGCCCGAAGTACGCGCACTGAGTGCCGCACTTTAGCCACGCGACCAAAGGACTGAGCCAATGGCAAACCCGCTCTATGACACGCTGTTCGGTCAGCATCTGCAAAGCGATGCGGTGTTTTTGCAGCTGCCGGGTGGCGGCACGCTGACATATGCCAACTTCCTGAACATGGCCGCCCAATACGCGGGCCTGCTGACGCAGATGGACCTCAAAAAGGGCGATCGCGTCGCTGTCCAAATCGAGAAATCCCCTCAAGCGCTGGCCGTCTATGCTGCCTGCGCCCAAGCGGGGTTGATCTTTCTTCCCTTAAACACGGCGTATACTGCCGACGAAATCACCTATTTCGTGGAAAACAGTAGCGCTGCAATCGTCTTGGGCGATGAGAAAATGCGCGAAGGTTTAGAACCGATTGCCACGGCCTGTCAGGCCCGCTTGGAAACACTGAACGCCGACGGCACAGGCTCGTTTGCGCAAAAAGCCGCATCTTTCCCGACAACCTTCAATACTGTCTCCTGCGAAGAAGATGACCTCGCCGCGTTCCTCTACACTTCTGGCACCACGGGCCGGTCAAAAGGCGCGATGCTGAGCCAGGGAAACCTGCTCTCCAACGCAAAAGCACTCCAAGCCGAGTGGCGCTTCACGTCCGATGATGTCTTGCTCCACGCCCTGCCGATCTTCCACACCCATGGCCTCTTTGTCGCGACCAATATTACGCTGCTGTGTGGCGGCCAGATGATCTTCTTACCCAAATTCGACGTAGACCAAATGATTGACGCAGTGCCGTGCGCCACAACGATGATGGGGGTGCCCACCTTCTACACCCGCCTGCTCGCAAGCCCACGATTCACCAAAACCCTCGCCGCGCATATGCGCCTGTTTATATCTGGAAGCGCACCTCTTCTGGCAGAGACCCACATCCAGTTTGAAGAACGCACAAGCCACCGCATTCTCGAACGCTACGGCATGACAGAAACGAACATGAACACTTCAAACCCCTACGGCGCAGAGCGGCGCGCGGGCACTGTCGGGTTTCCTTTGGCCGGCGTGGAGCTGAAAATCACCGACAGCCAAACTGGTGCAACCCTCCCCGATGGCGAGATCGGAGAAATCGAAGTTCGCGGCCCCAATGTCTTCAAAGGCTATTGGCAGATGCCCGAAAAAACAGCCGAAGAATTGCGCCCCAACGGGTTCTTCATCACAGGATGATCTGGGCCAGATTGATCCCGATGGCTATGTCAGCATCGTAGGACGCAACAAAGATTTAATTATCTCAGGCGGTTACAACATCTACCCCAAAGAGGTTGAACTGCTGCTCGATGATCAGGACGGCGTGTTGGAAAGTGCTGTCATCGGCGTACCCCACCCGGACTTTGGCGAAAGCGTGGTAGGCGTATTGGTCGCCCAAGACGGCCACACCCTCGATCTCGACACCATCAAGACTTCCATTGCGACCTCACTGGACCGCTTCAAACAACCGCAAAAGCTCGTTGTTCTGCCTGAATTGCCGCGCAACACTATGGGCAAAGTCCAGAAAAAATCACTTAGGGACCTATTTGCGAAAACATTCTCTTGAGCAGATATAATCAACAGTTCAGACAAAAAACTGCTGCTCGTCGACTACTGTCACGCGTGCAAGCGGCGGCTTCCTTCAATTATGGGTTCTGTACCGCCGTTCGCCGCGTGTTGCACGAACGGCTGGTCTCCATCTGCAGTGAAACGCACAGAGGGCGAAAAACAGTTGTTCGCTGCGCGATGGTTGGACGTCGGGTTTACGCGTTGTAGACCCATCGTAACCGCAGCAGCGGAAGGTCGAGATCTTGAGTGAAAACGCGTAAAATAAAATCGCTTTGGAAAAAATAAGTCTTGGAAGCAACTTTCCAATTTAGAACAGCTTGACTGCCTGCGTGCTGCAATTTTGCTGAGGCAGAGTAGAGGGTGCATGCCACTGTTACCCATACTTACCTGATATCATTTCAGCAAAAGGGGGTAGTCACTCACCAACAGATGTAGTGGGTCAACATCTTCTTCGACCTCGGCGAAGCGGCCAATCGGCTCGCGGAAGACATTGTCGTTGAGGTCGTCGTTCACAGTCGACACCTCGCTGATCAAGACATCACCACCTTCGCCCCAAAAGGCGTGCCAATCGCTCGGCATCAATGTCACGCTTTCACCGGGAGCGAGTTTGAGTTTTTCGCCCGCATGAAAGTCCTGCCAGACGCCGTCGCAAAGCACCTGTCCCCCTTGATCGGCGCAAAATGCACCTTTATCGCCAGAGCCGAAAAGCTCGATCACCAAAGTCGCTCCGCCTCTGTTGATGATGTCTTCTGCTTTTTCGACGTGGGTATGCATGGGGCTGAGTTGATCCTGACGTGATATCAAGAGTTTCTCGGCGTAGCACATACCTCTGACCCGCCGCATGTCTGCAAGACGTCCGTTGCGCAGGATGAAGAGGAACAGGCCCATTTGGTCAAAGTCTCCTGCGCCGTAGTCTGTAATATCCCATCCGCACCTCGCATCAATCAACGCCGAAGCAGCGCTTTTTCGTGTCTGAAATTCGGAAGGGCTCCAATAGGCGAAGGGCGGGAGTGAAAATCCGAACGAGCGGATCATGTCGTCCGCCTGTGACATGATTTCGTTGATGCGTGATCGTTTCATTTCTTTTCCTTGATGGTGTCTGGGTACGGCTTCTATGGGCCGGACAATCTAAGACAAACCCGCGTTAGATTTGAGCAGGAAGTGGGACCAGATCGGCCCGCATGCGGCACCAATCTCGCGGGCTTTGCGGCCCATCGTGCCCGCCTCGCTTTGGTGCGGGATCAAACCTCGGATATCTTGTTTCGCGATATATCTGCGGGTCCGCTCTACCAAAGTCTGTTTCACGTTTTGTGGCAGGCCCCCATCGATCATAACCGCTTCAAAGTTGATGACCGCGCACGTAGAGAGCGCCGCTTTTGCCAGCTCTTGCACAGTTTGCCTGATCCATGGCTCCACATAACGTTCATAAGGGGCCCAATCGTCGCTGTTCCAGAGCCCACTTGGGTCGAGGCCGACATCGGCGAGGCGCGCCTCCAGCAGATGGATAGAGGCGATATCAATCAACTGGCGGCTCTCGCCATTAGGGCCCACACTTCGCAGCGATCCCAGCGCCCCTGCATTGCCCTGATGCCCCTCGAAAACAGAGTGATTCAGCACGATGCCACCCCCGACAAACGCCGCAACATCGCCCAGACAATCAACCGATGCGCAGGGCGCACAGGCAGCATATAGAACCAGCCAAAGCGGTTATGCACCTTCACCGACGACGTGATCGTCAGCGTGTTCTCCACACTTGTAACACAGGTCAGCACATCCAGATGCCTGTCCCGCGCCGACAGGGTCAGCACCGCGTCATTCACCGTCTCCACAAGGAAGAAGTCGAGCGTGTCACCCTCCTGAACAAACCCGCGCACCTCGCCAGAGAACCCGTCAATCCGCTTCACCCCGAACCTCGCCGAGATCGCATCCCGCACCCGAAACGCCAGCCCCAAAAGTGGCAATGGGCCCGCCATGATCCGCGACCACGCCTCCAAAGGCGTCAGCGGTTCAGACAATCGGACAGACTGTTAGTCAAAAAAGTCCAACTCGTCGCGCAGTGCCACCAATTCGATCTGTGCTGTCTGGATTTTCATAGCTACCCCCAAAACGCAAAAAGCCCCACCAATACGGCAGGGCTTCTCGACTAAATCTCAAACCACTTAATGCAGTTTCGCATCCACTTGCGCGATGCCATCGTCGATCAGCTTGTTGCCATCCGTTGCGGTCATCTGCTTGCCGATAATGTCGCGGGACGCGGCAATCGCGATGAGTACCGCTTGGTCGCGGACTTCCTTGATCGCAGACGCCTGAGCCGATTCAATCTGCTCTTCCGCGGCGGCCAGACGGCGCGTTACGGAGACTTCCAGATCAGCACGCGCTTGCGCGGCGGCAGCATTCGCTTCTTGCTTTGCAGCAGCGACGATACGGTCCGCCTGCTCCTGCACTTCTTTTTGCTTTCGCTCGTAAGAGGCCAGCAGCGTCTGCGCATCTTCGCGCAGCTTACGGGCTTCTTCAATCTCGGTGCTGATGCTTTCGGCGCGGCCGTCCAGCATCCCGCCAATCAAGGAAGGCACTTTGAAATAGATCAGGATACCGATGAAGACAGCCAAACCAAGTGCTACAACAAAATCAGTGTTGGCGAGGGAAAAACCACCACCCGCCGCAAATGCTGGTGTAGCCGTCAAGAGGGCAACGACGGATGTGAGTGTGATACGCATGACGTTATCCTTTCATCCGTGAGGTCACAGCGGCGGTAATGGTCTTGGCATCGGCCTTGCCACCCATCGCTGAAACAATTTCTTTGACCGTATCTTTGGCAACCGCTTTCACGTTCTCCAAAGCACCGGCACGAATTTCCGAGATCGCTTTCTCGGACTCGGCTGACTTCGCAGCGATCTGATCGTCAGCCTTCGCAATGGCTTTATCCAGATCGGCCTGCATGTCGGCCTTTGATTGCGCGATGATATTCTGTGCCTCGGCACGCGCGTCGACCAATGCCTTGTCATAGGCGGCCTCTGCATCTGCGGCTTTGGACTTGAGGTCCTCTGCGGCAGCAATGTCATTGCTGATTGTACCCTGACGCTCGGCCAGAATTGCTGCGATACGCGGCAGCGCTACACGTGACAGGATCAGGTAAATCGCGATGAGCGCGAGAACCAGCCAGAAAATCTGGTTACCCCAAGTGGAGAAATCCAGCTGTGGCATGCCTCCGCTGGATGCTTCCGCAGCGCCTGTAGTGGTTTCAGTTGCCATTCCGGCCTCCTGTCAATTCGTCTTTCCCGAAGGAATGTAGCAAAATCCTGTGTTCAGAGGGCGGCACAGCATACCGCGCCGCCCCCAGCATAGGAAGTGTCGTCAGTTCTTAAACAGCGAACATCAGCAGAAGGGCTACGAGGAACGCGAAGATCCCCAGAGCTTCTGCAAAGGCGATGCCGATGAAGAGTGTTGCAGTCTGTGAAGCAGCTGCGGATGGGTTGCGCAATGCGCCTGCGAGGTAGTTACCTGCAACGTTACCAACCCCGATTGCGGCTGCGCCGGAACCGATTGCTGCCAGACCTGCGCCGATGTGTGCGAGTTCGCCTTCCATGATATTCTCCTATGCGTTGGAAGTTTAGATAGTGCGGGGACAAATGCCCCCAGTCGTGAGTTTAACCAGTCGTTAGTGGTGTGGGTGCAGTGCGTCCTTGAGGTACACACATGTCAGGATCGTAAAGACGTAGGCCTGAATGAAGGACACAAGGACCTCCAAACCGTACATCGCCGTGATCCCGAGGATCGCGATAGGCGACACAGCAACCAGTGCTGCGAAACCCGCGAATACTTTGATAACCGCGTGGCCCGCCATGACGTTACCAGCCAAACGAATGGAGTGGCTCACGGGGCGTACGAAGTAAGAAATAAGCTCGATCACGGCCAACACAGGGCGCAGGGCCAGCGGTGCGGAAGCAACCCAGAACAGGCTCAGGAAACCTGCGCCGTTTTTGACAAAGCCCAGAACTGTCACAACGATGAACACCGCTGCAGCCAGCACAACCGTCACAGCAAAGTGCGACGTCGGTGTGAATGCTGTCGGGATCAGGCCAAGGAAGTTGGCGCAAACGATGAACATGAACAATGTCATGATATAGGGGAAATACTTGACGCCTTCTTTGCCGCAGATGTCTTCGACCATCTTATAGACAAAGCCATAGGCGAGTTCGGCAACCGATTGCATCCGGCCCGGAACAACAGAGCGTTTGGAGGTCGACACAACAAGAAGCAGGAAAACTGCCAGAACAGCCAAGCAGGTCCAGAGCGCTGCATTGGTAAAGGTAAAGATGCCCACCGGACCATCACCCATCAGGGGAGATACGATAAACTGGTCCATCGGGTAAAAGACCAAACCGCCTTCTTCCGCGCCTGTAGCTTCTGTTGCCATTGTCTCGGCCCCTTACTCTTCATCGCTCTTAGCGAGCGGTTTCTTTCTCATCCCATTCGGGACGTATTCAACTCCGGCTTCTTCAGCCATCTTGCGGTCCTGCATTTCCTGCGCAGAGCGGAGCATCGTCTGAACTCCGGCCGCGAGGCCCAACATGACAAACAGCACCATAAATATGGGCAGCGTATCAAAGTACAGATCCAGCCCGTATCCGATGCCGAAACCGATCCCAAGACCGGCCACAAGCTCGATCACCATTCTCCACGCCATCTGGGCGCCTGAATAATGCTCGTCCATCCGCGCTTCGGGTTCTTGCGAACCTTTAGCCGCTGCAATCCGCGCCTCAATCGCTGCCATCTCTGCTTTACGATCTTGGTCGTCCACACGCAGCCTCCTGCTTGGATATCTTGGGAGGTAGGTACTTTGAGCAGCATCCCGAGTCAACGACATCTGACAGCCAACCAACCCATTGATATAAAGTAGTATTACCTTTTGCGTGCATCATTGTCGCAGTCCAAAATTACCAAATTCACGGGAATCTCCGGTCAAATGTTATTCAACCATTCAGTTGATCTTTCGCACGGCAGCACAGTATGAACACCTATGGCCCAAACCCTTGACACCACATTTGCCGCATTGGCCGATCCCACCCGCCGCATCATCCTCGCGATGCTGCTGGAGGATGATATGGCCGTAACAGATGTGGCTGAACCGTTTGATATGTCCCTCGCCGCCATCTCAAAACACCTTGGCGTGCTCACGGCAGCAGGCCTGATTACCCAGGAAAAACGCGGTCGGGTAAAATGGTGCAAGCTTGAGCCCGACGCCCTGCGCAATGCCTCCGTCTGGATGCAAGGGTTTGGTCAGTTCGAGCCGGTGAACCTCGACGCGTTCGAGCGGTTCCTCAAGGCAGAGCTGCCGCAAACAAACACAGAAACCTAGACACAAAAAAGGGAGCCGCGGTGGCTCCCTTTTTCGTTGGATTTAAAAGTCCTCAGAGGACGAATCGCACAATCGCCAATACAATCACGATAAGGCCGACAAGATAAATAATGTTACGCATGAGTTAATCCTTCATCAATATAACAGGCGCATAATTGCGTGCTTTGCTTCGTTGATGACATAACGTCGCATGTATTGATCCGGTTCCACTCAGGACGCAGATTTCGCAATCGCCTGTCCATGCGCCACCTCGTCATCGCGCAGCAACATCCACAGCGCCACCATCGTCAGCGCGATCCCCGCCCCCACCAACATCGGCGGCAATCCATTGCCCAGCGCCGCCTCCCAACAGATCACCCAACTCGGCACGAGATAGGTATAGGCCATGACTTTGGCCGACGGCAGGCGCAGCGTTGCAAATTGCACCAGCACAAAGGTAATCGAGCTGGCAAACACCGCGACATAGAGGATCGTCACCCAGACCAGTCCGCACAATGCACCCCAATCCGTCGCCGCAATATCGCGCGCACCCACGATCAGCAGCAGCACCGCCCCCGCTACCAATGTCCCGAAGGCAAAGACAGTCGCACTCTCGCCACGGTTCATCACCCGCACCAGCGGCGTATAAATGGCATGCGCGATGCACCCGAAGAAAAAGATCACTTCGCCACGCCCGATATCAAACGCCAGCAGGGCTGCCATATCAGCGCGGAAAATGACCCACAGCGCACCCGCACCTCCGATGCACAGCGCCAGCGCCATGCGCGGCGTCATCCGCTGGCGCAGCAAAATCCACCCGAACACCCCCGCCATCGCAGGGACCAACGTAAACACCGCAGCCGAGCTGACAGGCGGCGACGTCTTGAGCCCCTCGAACATCAGCACAAAATAGATCATGAACAAACCGCCCAGAACGACGTACCGCCAAGGGGCTGTAAAATCGCTACGCTTTATACCTGTGGTAAGGACCGCAAAAATCCCCACCACCACCGCAGCAATCACAAACCGCACCGCGTTAAGCGCAAGCGGCGCAATCTCGTTCGCCACCATCCCGCCCAGCGAAAAGGATCCCGCCACCAAAGCCGAAAAACACAGCATCGCCAGATGCCCCTGCGCCTGCGGTGTCATTATATTGTATCGTCGACGTTGAAATGCGCCTTGAGAAACTGTAACAGCGCCTGAACCTTGCCCGTGCGGTGCAAATCCATATGCGTCACCAGCCACAAGGGCGCTGACCATTCAGGCCGCGGCCCCGCCATCTGAACCATCTCGGGCCGTTCCTCAGTTTCCTGAAACGTCAGAAACCCGATTCCCGCCCCCGCCATCACCGCCAGCGACAGCGCTTGCGTGTCATTGCTGCGAAACACCACATTCTCCCGCGGCACCGCTTGGGACATCCACTTGTAAAAGGGCGCACGCATGTCCTCATCTTCGTGCCCCACAAAACGGTGCAGGTGATATTCGTCAGGCCCCGAAGGCACCCCGTGTGCGGCAACATAAGCAGGCGAGGCAAACAGCCCCATCGTATGAATGGTTAGCGGCTGCACCACATTGTCAGGTTGCTCCGGCGCACGCCCCGCCCGAATGGCCACATGCGCCTCTCCGTATTCAAGGCGAAACAACCGCTCCCCCGTCAGATACCGCACCACCACGTTGGGATATTCCTCCTGAAACGCCGCCAACAACGGTGCCATACGCGGCGCAAGCGCCACCAGCGACGTCACCACCAGATCACCAGCGACACCCGCACCGCCCCCCTTGATCCGACTGGCAAGCTGGCTGAACTGGTCCTCCGTCGCCTGCGCCACACGCAACAGGTCCTCACCAGCTTCGGTCGGCGTGTAGCCCCGCGCGTGCCGTTGAAACAGCTTGATCCCCAACCGCGCTTCCAGCGCATCAATATGGCGGATCACAGTCGCATGATGCACCCCCAGCTTTTCCGCAGCACCACTTACCGTTCGCACCCGCGCCACCTGATAGGCCGTCTTGATCTCGTCCCAGTTTTCCATCCGCCACCCGCCATCACTTTGTGCATCTATGAACAGTAGTCCACCAATCTTCCCCGCTACGTGCATGAATACAAGAAAAATCACCACCAACACACGTGACCCACACACAGGTTGACTCGTCCCCCCTCCCCGCGTAAATCACACGAAATCTCCGGAAGCACACACTTCCGGTCCTGACCCTGTATCAGGATCGCCCCCAGTCAGCGCGTTGCGCCCACTGGGGCATACTTCGTTGCCCCAGTTTCACTGGATATTGGGGTAAGTGCCATTGCTCCCCTCCCATCGGGGCATTTGTTAATTCCTGCGACAGTTCCTAAATTGGAACCAACCGCAACCGACCGAGAAAGGGCACCCGCCCATGTTTGAGAATCTCAGTGAACGCCTCTCTGGTGTCTTTGACCGCCTGACCAAACAGGGCGCGCTGTCTGATGAGGACGTCAAAACCGCCCTGCGCGAAGTGCGCGTCGCCCTGCTTGAGGCGGACGTATCGCTTCCCGTGGCCCGCGACTTCGTCAATGCCGTGCAGGAAAAGGCCACAGGCCAAGCCGTCACAAAATCCATCACCCCCGGCCAGCAGGTCGTCAAGATCGTGCACGATGCCCTGATCGACGTGCTGCGCGGCGAGGGTGAGCCGGGTCACCTCAAGATCGACAACGCCCCTGCCCCCATTCTGATGGTCGGCCTGCAAGGCTCTGGTAAAACCACAACCACCGCCAAACTCGCCAAGCGCCTCAAGGAGCGTGAGGGCAAGCGCGTGCTCATGGCATCCCTCGACGTCAACCGCCCCGCCGCGATGGAACAGCTTGCGATCCTCGGTGTGCAAATCGGCGTCGACACCCTCCCGATTGTCAAAGGCGAGACACCCGTACAGATCGCCAAACGCACCAAGACCCAAGCAGCCCTTGGCGGCTATGACGTCTATATGCTCGACACCGCCGGTCGCCTCTCCATTGATGAAGAGCTGATGACCCAAGTCGAGCAGGTCCGCGATATCGTGACCCCGCGCGAAACCCTGCTGGTCGTCGATGGCCTCACAGGTCAGGACGCCGTGCAAACCGCCGAGAACTTCAACACCCGCATCGGCATCTCTGGCGTGGTCCTGACCCGTATGGACGGCGACGGTCGCGGCGGTGCGGCCCTGTCCATGCGCGCCGTCACAGGCAGCCCGATCAAATTCGTGGGCCTTGGCGAAAAGATGGACGCGCTCGAGACATTCGAGCCTGAGCGCGTCGCGGGCCGCATCCTTGGCATGGGTGACATCGTCGCCCTCGTTGAGAAAGCTCAGGAAACCATCGAGGCTGAGCAAGCCGAAAAGATGATGCGCCGCATGGCGAAGGGTCAGTTCAACATGAACGACCTCAAAATGCAGCTTGAGCAGATGATCAAAATGGGCGGCATGCAGGGCATGATGGGCATGATGCCTGGCATGGGCAAAATGGCCAAACAGGTTGAGGACGCAGGCCTTGACGACAAGATCCTCAAACAGCAAATCGCACTCATCAACTCCATGACGAAAAAAGAGCGCGCCAACCCCGCGCTCCTCCAAGCGTCGCGTAAGAAACGCATCGCCAAAGGTGCAGGCATGGAAGTCTCCGACCTCAACAAGCTGATGAAGATGCAGCGCCAGATGTCCGACATGATGAAGAAGATGGGCAAAGGCAAAGGCGGCATGATGAAAGCCGCGATGAAACAGATGATGGGCAAGGGTGGCATGGACCCCGCCGCAATGGCCCAAGGCATGGACCCCAAGGCCCTTGAGGCAGCAGCCAAGCAAATGGGCAACGCCAAAATTCCTGGCCTCGGCGGCGGCGGCATCACCCTACCCGCAGGTCTTTCTGGCATCGGGAAAAAGAAGTGAGCGGCACCACTCTCCATATCCCCACGGTCGAGACCGAGAACCTGCGCCTGCGCTGTCCGAAGATGAGCGATTTTGAATCCTTCGCCACCTTCCGCATGAGCGCACGCGCGGTTCACCTCGGCGGTCCAAATACGCGCTTTCAAGCTTTCGATAAGCTGAGCGAGATTATTGGCCACTGGCATCTGCGTGGATACGGACGCTGGATGGTTGCAGATAAAACAACCGATGCGCCCCTCGGCGTGGTTGGCTGCTTTTACCCCGACGACTGGCCCGAGCCTGAAATCGCATGGTCCGTTTTTGAAGGCGCCGAAGGGCGCGGCGTCGCCTATGAGGCCGCGCATGCATCACTCGATTACGCTTTCAACGTATTGAACTGGAAAACTGCGGTCAGCTGTACGACGCCGGCCAACACTCGCTCGGCAGCATTGGCGACACGTTTGGGTGCTGTGCGCGAGGATGACTTCACCACCGGAGACGGAATGCTCCTACACGTCTACCGTCACCCAAAGGTGGCCGCATGACTTTCCGCTCCACATCAATGCCGCAACGCGGCGGTGTACAGGGGGTGTACGGGTGCTGTACGCATAACACCCCCCTGCTGCACATCAAATCGGAGGCCCTATGACCTACGCTGTAAAACTCGCCGCCGAGGTCCTCAAGGGACACCGCGCCAGCATCGACCGCCTCGATGCCATCCTCGTCTATACATTGGGCGAGCGGTTCAAACACACTCAGGCTGTGGGGAAACTCAAAGCCGAGCACGACCTTCCCCCGTCCGATCCGGCCCGCGAAGCGGCCCAGATCGAGCGGCTAGAAGATTTGGCGAAACGGGCCGATCTCGACCCCGAATTCGCCAAGAAGTTTCTCAACTTCATCATCGCTGAAGTCATTCAGCACCACGAAAAACATCAATCGTAGGGTGCGCATTCACTGCGCACCATTCAACAAAACAAGGACTTACATACCATGGCAATGAAAATTCGCCTCGCCCGCGGTGGCTCCAAAAAGCGCCCCTTCTACCGTATCGTAGCAGCAGACAGCCGCATGCCACGTGACGGCCGCTTCATCGAAAAGCTCGGCACATATGCACCCCTGCTGCCAAAAGACAGCGAAGAGCGCGTGATCCTGAACGTCGAGCGTATCGAGTACTGGTTGGGCCAAGGCGCACAGCCAACAGACCGTATCCAGCGCATGCTGGAAGCCGCAGGCGTGCGCCCCAAGACAGAGCGCAACAACCCCAAGAAGGGTACACCGGGCAAGAAAGCAACTGCACGCGTCGAAGAGAAGGCAGCCAAGGCCGCAGCCGCAGCAGAAGCTGCAAATGCACCTGCCGAAGAAGCACCGGCAGAAGAAGCAACTGCCGAAGAATAAAGGAAAATCCGGCATGGAAACATTCTCTGATGAGTTCCGTGCCGGGCTGACCGACCTGATGCGCTGGCGCCGCGATGTGCGCCAGTTCTCCACCGACCCCGTGGAGGAGGCACTTGTCCAAGAGTGCCTCTCCACACTTTCCCTCGCTCCCTCCGTTGGTCTGTCAGAGCCATGGCGCGTGATCCGTGTCCGCTCCGACGCTGCGCGCGCTGCGGCGCTTGAGAATTACCAGACCGCCAATACAAAAGCACTTGAGGGCTATGATGGCGACAAGGCTGCACTTTATGCCTCGCTAAAGTTGTCCGGCATGCAGGAAGCCCCTGAACACATTGCTATTTTCTGCGATGATGCCACGCCCAAAGGCGCAGGTCTCGGTGCGGCCTCCATGCCGGAAATGCGCCGCTATTCCGTCGTGGGGGCCGTCACGCTGATGTGGCTCCACGCACGTACACTTGGCCTCGGCATAGGGTGGGTCTCTGTCATTGATCCACAACGCATGTGCAGTGATCTGGATGCACCACCCGACTGGTCGCTTGTCGCTTACCTTTGCCTTGGCTGGCCGCGCGATGTATCCCTAACCCCAGAGCTTGAAACAAAAGGCTGGGAGGCCCGCGCCGCCGCCCTGCACATCGAGGAACGCTGATGTTTGGACTACTGAAATTCGCCGCCACATTGTGCATCGGCGCCGTGTTGGGCTTTCACTTGAACGGCATGCTGATGAAGGCTGAATGCAGCGCAGGCGCGGGACAATGGACCGGCACGATCTGCGTCGATTCGGATTTGGAGCAATGAGCATGAGCCGCATTTGCGTGGGCACAATCTCGGGGTCCTATGGCGTGCAAGGCGAGCTGCGCATCAAGAGCTTTTGCGCCGTGCCAGAAGACATCGAAACCTATAGCCCGCTGACCGACGAGAGCGGCGAGCTTGAGTTCAACCTCGCCATTTTGCGCCCGATCAAAAACGGCTTTTCCGCACGCATGCCCAATGTGGCGAGCAAGGAAGACGCCGATGCCTACCGCGGCACCAAGCTGTTCGCCCGCCGTGAGCAGATGCCCTCCCTGCCCGATGACGAGTTCTACCATGCTGACCTGATCGGGCTTGATGTCTACGACACTGGCGGCATCCTGTTGGGCAAAGTCAAAACCGTTCAAAACCACGGCGCGGATGATCTGCTGGAGCTTCAGCTTGCCGGCTCATCCACCACCACGTTTCTCCCCTTCACCAAGGCAGCAGTGCCGACAGTTGACCTGGCCTCTGGCCGCATGGTCGCCGACCCGCCCGCAGGCATCCTGCCCACACCAAAAGACGACCCAAAACCCGCGCAGCAGGACTGAACATGCGGCGGGTCATCATCCACGCCGGATTTCACAAAACGGGCACGACCAGCCTGCAACAAACGCTGCGCGCCAACCGTGCCAATTTGCGTCCTGATATCCGTCTGGTCCTGCGCCCCGGTATGACCGCGCTGTGTGAATGCGCCCGTGCCTACAGCCGCTCGCGCGAGGATTACGATCTGGGGCTGGTCAAATACGAGGCTGCGATGCTGGTGGAGCGGCTGGCCGAGGAAGAGGCGACCACCATCGTCATTAGTTGCGAAGACCTTAGCGGTCACATGCCGGGCCGCCACAGCTTGCACGGCTATGGCGCCGCTCCCCACCTGATGCGCGCCCTGTCCGTGGCGTTCAAAGCTGCGGCACCCGATGACGAGCTGTCGTTCTTTTTTACCACGCGGAGTGCAGCACCTTGGCTGCGCAGCTGCTATGCCCAACACCTGCGCGCCGCCCGAATGGTCTGGGACGAGGCCGACTATGTCAAACGGCTCAAATCATCAGCCGAACACGATAAAATCCTTGATCTGATCCGCAAAGAAGTCACCGAGCACAGCGTGATCGAAGCAGCGTTGGAGGACTATGCCGACCGCCCTCTTGGCATGGCTGAGGCGCTGCTGGACCATCTTGAAATCAGTAAGGAACGCCGCGCGACCTTCGGGACTGCCGCCCCGCGCAATACGGCATTGCCTGCGGATATGCTGGCCGAACTGCTCACGCTGAACCGCTCGGATCTGGATGATGTGACCCTGCGCAAAGCAAAGCGGAAACTGATCGAAGGGGACGCCTGATGCCGCGCAAGATTGTCGTGCATGCAGGGTTTCATAAGACGGGAACGTCTACGGTTCAGGCCGTCCTGCGCGCCAACCGCAAGGCGCTGATGCCCGTACTTGCCATCCGCCTCAAAGGGCAGATGAAAGAGTTGATGAGTGCGACACGCGGCTACTCCACCTATGGAACCGCTGATGCGTTGGAGAAGGTCAGCCGCCGTTTTGACGCCCTGCTCGATGACCTTCCCGGCATGCCACGCCGCACATTATTGCTCAGCGCGGAGGAGCTGTCGGGCCACATGCCGGGCCGTGGGCCTTTGGCCGACTACAGTGCCGCACCCGTTTTGATGTACCAATTCTGGCAGAATGCTCAGGCGAAGTTTCCCCAGACCCCGATCGTCTTCTGCTTTGCCACCCGCGAGGCTGACACATGGCAGCGCTCTGCGTGGGCGGAACATGTGAAGTCTTCGGGCATGACCCTCGATTTCGCGGAATATGCGGTGCGGTATCCGCAAGCCTGCGATCTGGCAGCGACTGTGGGCGAAGTGCGCCGCCGTGTCCCTGCCCCCGTACACAGTTATGCGCTAGAGGATTGTGCCAACCTGCCTCTTGGTCCTGCGGGTCCTGTGCTGGACCTGTGCGATGTTCCTGAGGATACCCGCAGCGCACTGATCTCACAGCCACCCCGGAATACACGTCTGGGTGAGGAGATGCTTGCCGCCTTGCTGGAGATCAACAGGGCGCATAAAGACACTGAGATGCGCAATGCCGCCAAGGCAGAACTTTTGGGCAAAGGACCTGACATATGAACCCGCCCAACCGCTCCCTCGGGAAGCAACGCGTTGTTCCCTCGTTGAAACCGCGTGAGCTGATGAGGGACACGCCAGACTACATCCATGTTTGGCAGGCCCATGTGCTGACCCTCTTTCCCGAATTGTTTCCTGGTGTGTTGGGGGCCAGCCTGACGGGCCGCGCGCTCAAAGAAGGGCAGTGGCAGCTCAAGGCACATGACCTGCGCGAATACGGCCTGACCAAACATCGCAATGTCGATGACACCCCAGCGGGCGGTGGCGCAGGCATGGTGCTGCGTGCCGATGTCATCGGTCCCGCGATTGAGGAAGTGCAAGCGCGTGCGCACGGCCGCTGGCCCATCCTCTACATGTCACCGCGCGGCAGGCGGTTCGATCAGGCAATGGCGCGTGATCTGGCATCTTGCGCGGGTGTGACCATGCTGTGCGGTCGATTCGAGGGCGTGGACGAGCGGGTGATAGAGCATTACGGAATTACCGAAGTCTCGCTGGGGGACTTTGTGATGACGGGTGGAGAGCTTGCGGCCCAAGCGATGCTGGACGCCACTGTTCGCCTTTTGCCCGGAGTGCTTGGCAATGCCGAAAGCACTGTGGAGGAAAGCCATTCCGCAGGCCTTCTGGAGCATCCCCAATACACCAAACCCGCCGAATGGAATGGCCGCGAAATTCCGCCTGTGCTTATGTCTGGCAACCACGCTGAAATCGCCAAATGGCGGCGCGAAATGTCGCATAAGCTGACCGCTGAGCGGCGGCCTGATTTATGGGCAGCATATCAAGCCAAAGATGAGTGATTGGTTCGCCCTTGATGCCGAACTGGCTGCTTGGGACAACGCGGGCCTGCGTCCGCGCCTGTGGTGGCGCGATGATGATGCGCAAAGCGTAACGCCTGATTTGGAGCGGTTGCTTGCCCTCTCGGACACCTACGCTGTGCCAGCGCATTTGTCGGTCATCCCTGATGGGATGCAGCCTGATCTGGCACCGCGCCTGCGCGGTGCTAGCTATGCTTTTGTGCTGCAACACGGGCTGGTTCATAAGAACCACGAGCCTAAGGGTGCGCCCGCCTCTGAGGTCGGCAACACTCGCAATCTGGCTTTGCAGCAGGACGACCTGCACCGTGGCTGGGAGATTCTAAAAGCTGCTGATATGCCGCATCTACTGGATGGCTTTGTGCCGCCGTGGAACCGCATCGGTGATGCGACGCGGCGCAAATTACCCGACTGGGGCTACAGCTTTTTGTCGGCTTATGAAGGGCGTGGCGATGATGCCGACATTGTGGGATTGACGCAAATTGACGCCCACCTTGACCCGATCCGCTGGAAATACGACCGCGTGTTTCGGGGCGAGGACAAGATGCTGGCGATGCTGATCGAGCACTTGAAGGATCGCCGCCAAAATGCACCCAATCGCCCTGTGGGCTATGTCACGCACCACTTGCAAACCAGCAATGCGATTTGGGCATTCACGGATAAACTATTCAATCGCACCCACGGCTTGTGGTGGACCGTGCCAGATATGCAAAAGGGGTCCTAACCCATGGTCGACGTTAGATTTTCCCAGACAGCAGAACGTGCCGAGGTCGAAGCCTTCATGCACGCTGCCTTTCCCCGCGCAAAATGGGGGGCCGATGGCTGGACCCGTCTTCTTGCCAACCGCTGGGGCGGCCCGCAGGGGGAGTTCGCCGTTGTTGCCATGGACGGGGCGCAACTGGTCGGGGTGATGGGCATGAACGACAGCATCCGCCACACTGCGCGCGGGCCAAGGCGCTATCGCAATCTGACCTCGTGGTATGTGCTGAAATCCCATCGCAGGATGGGGTTGGGCGAGATGCTAATGCACAGGGCGATGGCCGATCCAAAAGTCACCTCCACCAACCTCACCAGCGCCAAGGCGGCCTTGCCGCTGGTAGACAGGATCGGGTTCAAAGTGCTGGATGCAGAGCGCCTTGTTTGGCGTCAGAGTGGGGGTGCCGCGTTGCCGATGACCCTTGATCCGCTGAGGGATGCAAAGCTCAATCCAGTCGACACCCAAGTGCTGAGCGATCACGCCGATCTCAATCTCAAGCCTGTGACAATAGAGACCCCTGACGGCCCCTGCACGCTAGTCCTCTCGGTCAAGCAAAAGGTCGATGAATACATCACCCACGAGGTTGTCTATATCGGCCAGCCTGACCTGCTCGCCCGTCATGGCCGCGCCATTGCCGACACTCTGCTGCCCGATGAGGGTGCCGTGTTCAGCATCGATAGCCGTTTGGTGGCGGCCGCGCATCCCGACACCGTTGAGCCCATCGAAGTGCCCCGGTTCTACAAAGGCACCTCACTGCTGCACGCAGAGATCGACCACATGTATTCTGAAATCGTTTTGATGGATATGAAGCTTTATTAGCCCAAGCGCGGTGCGGGGGCACTTTGCAGCAGTGCCCCCATATTCAGCTTACGCTTTCTCGCGCAGATACGCAGCAATCTCGTCTTTTAGAGCTATGCGCTCGCGCCGCATTTCTTGCATGTGGTCATCACTGGTCGGCTCCACATTAGTCTCAGCGCGATGGATCGCACGGTTCACGGTGTGATAACTCTCGGAAAGCTTGGCAAAATGTGTGTCCACCTGCCGCAACGTCGCCATTTGCCCCACGTTCTGCGGGAACTCTTCGGACAATTCATGGGGAGTGTGGGACATAGGATATTCCTTTTCTAGACTACTATAGATCGACTGTTCAGGGGCGTTACTGCAGTATTTCGCAGACTACGCTCGCCTGTGGTATCAAGGATAATCAGGTCTACGCGTTGACATGGATCAACCCGCCTATGTGCAACTCAAGGCTTGATCCGTGCATCTATCGCGCCTATAGCACCCAAGTCTGGACCGCGGAGCGATTCTGGACGCCTGTGCATTTGCACAAACACATAAGCAATGACGATGCTACCTCCGGTGGGCTGTGCGCAGACCCGATAGACAGACCGAAGCTCTGGGATCACTTCAAAAACTTCGTGGCATACCACGAGCATCAAAGGAGCATCAGATGAACCTGATCGCACAAATCGAGGCGGAACACATCGCCGAACTTGGCAAGGAAATCCCTGATTTCCGCGCTGGTGATACGATCCGCGTAGGCTTTCGCGTAACCGAAGGCACACGGACACGTGTCCAGAACTATGAAGGTGTTTGCATCTCCCGCAAGCACGGCAAAGGTATCGCCGGCGCATTCACTGTTCGCAAAATCTCATTCGGTGAGGGCGTGGAACGTGTGTTCCCACTGCACTCCACCAACATCGACAACATCACCGTGGTTCGCCGTGGCCGTGTCCGTCGCGCCAAACTGTACTACCTGCGCACCCGCCGCGGTAAATCTGCGCGTATCATCGAAAACGTTCACTACAAAGCACCGAAGGCGTAACCGAGATGAAATCAGATACACATCCCGAATATCACACGATCAACGTCAAAATGACCGACGGCACGATCCTGGAAATGAAATCGACCTGGGGCAAAGAAGGCGACCAGCTGTCGCTTGATATCGACCCAACCGTTCACCCCGCGTGGACAGGCAGCTCCGGCCGCTTGCTCGACACCGGTGGCCGCGTGTCCAAGTTCAAGAACAAGTACGCTGGTCTTGGCTTCTAAGCCATTCCACCGTGGACAGATTGAAAGGCGCATTCCTGCAAGGGGGTGCGCCTTTTGCATTGGGAGCCACACATGATCGAAGACATCATTTCTTGCGAACGCCGCGTCTGGAACGCCCTGATGACAGGAGATGCCACAGCAGATATGGCGCTTTTGCATTCCGAGTTTATCGGGGTTTATTCCGACGGTTTTTCTGGGCGTGACGGACATGTTGGACAGTTAGAGAATGGCCCGACGATCACTTCTTTTGCGCTGTCCGAGATCACGGTGAAACCCTTGGGCGCTGATCATGCTCTCATCTGCTATCTCGCCACATTTCAACGCCGCACTCGTACGACATCCGAGCAGATGTTCGTGAGTTCGATATGGCGACAAGAGAACAATGGCTGGATCAATATCTTTAGCCAAGACACACCCGCACTTTAGGTCAGAAGCTCCGCCAGCAGCGGATGTGGGAAATTGCGGGGGGCGGTGATCGCGTAGAATGTCTCGGTCAGCTCCAGATCAAAGGGCGCTGTTGCCAACCTTCCGCTCGCGATCTCGTCCGCCAGCACAACATCAGGAGCTAGCGCCACGCCGGCATCTTCGCGGGCGAGCAGGCGCACCATCGCCATATCATCCGCCTCTGCCACGATATTCGGCGTCACGCCAAGGCGGGCGAGCAACCCGTCGAACAGCGTGCGGATCGCGCCTGTGGGCAGGATCAGCGGCTCATTGGCCAGCAGCTCTATCAGGGTCTTGTGCTGCAAGCGGTGCGCGGCGCCGTGGAGTCCCACGCTTTGCGCGGCAATGCGGTGGGTGATGAAGGACGCCGCCTGTGCGCTTGGCGGTGGCTCGGTTGTCAGAACAACGTCGAGGCCCAGCGCGCGCAGAGTGTCGAGCAATTCCGCCCCGCCCGAGCGCAGGATCACCTCACATCCGCCGCGCACCAGCACGGGCCGCAGGAATTGCATCTGGAAGTTCCGCGACAGCGTGGAGAGCGCCCCGATGCGAAACGGGGGCAGGGTGGTCGAGGTTTGCGCCAGCGTCGCCTCAAGCTCGGCCCCTGTGGCGAAGATGCGGTCCGCGTGATCGAGCGTGATGCGCCCCACTTCAGTCAGAACCAACTGCCGCCCTACACGGTCAAACAGGTCCTGGCCCAGCCGTGCCTCCAGCGCTTTGATTTGCGTGGACAACGCCGATTGCGACAGGTTCAGCCGCTCCGCGGCGCGGGTAAGATTCCCCTCATGCGCCACTGCCTGAAAATACCGCAAGTGATGGTAATTGAGCATTGCGCCCCCCTTTCGTTCGTTTTTATAGAACGTTTAAGTATAAAAGATATATTTTTATTTCGACTTCTCCACCTCCATACCGCCCGAAACGCATAGCATTTCAAAGGGTCCGACTATGGATATTATCTTCGACGCCATCAGCACAGTCATCAGCCAGCTGCAAAAACCTACACTGGCCTTCCTGCTGGGTGGCATGATGCTTGCCGCCTTGGGCAGTAAGCTCGCCGTGCCAGAGCCAGTCTATAAATTCGTTGTGATGGTCCTACTTCTTAAGGTCGGCCTTGGCGCAGGTATCTCGATCCGTGAGGCCGATATCGTGGCCCTCATGGTGCCTGCGATCTGTGCAATCCTGGCAGGTATCGGAATTGTCTTGCTCGGCAGCAATACACTGGCGCGGTGGAAAGGCGTCTCGAAGATGGATGCTTATGCCACGGCGGGTCTGTTCGGTGCAGTCTCTGCCTCGACGCTGGCCGCGGCCATGGCGATGCTCGTCGAGGAAGGGATCGCCTATGAGGGCTTTATCGGGGCGCTCTACCCCTTCATGAATGTCGCCGTTTTGGTCACTGCCATCTTGTTGGCAAAGCTGTCGGCCGCCCGTGCAGAAGCGACGGCGCTCGCAACTTTGCCGCAAAACGGGGTGGCGACAATGATGATGGACGGCCTCGCCTCTGGCCTGCCCAAGCGGCCGCGGCCCAGCGACAAAAAGGCTGCTCCCCACGGGCTGGTTGGGACAATCCTGACGGACACCATGCAAAGTGCGGCAATCTCTGCCTTGCTCCTCGGAATTGCGATTGGCGTTTTGGGGCGGCCTGAGACGGTCTATGCCAGCTTTTATGAGCCACTGTTTCGCGGACTGCTCTCGATCCTCATGCTTGTCATGGGGATGGAAGCATGGGCGCGGCTGTCGGAATTGCGCAAAGTAGCCCATGCATATGTGCTCTACGGGCTGACCACGCCGATCATTCACGGGCTCATCGGCTTTGCGCTCGGCATGGTGGCAAACCAGCTCACGGGTTTCTCTGCTGGCGGCGTCGTCTTGCTTGCGGTGATGGCCGCCTCCAGCTCTGACATCTCTGGCCCACCCACCATGCGCGGAGCACTGCCAGAGGCAAATGCCTCCGCTTATGTCGGGACGTCTACAGGCCTTGGCACACCCGTTGCGATCCTGAGCATTCCGCTGTGGATTTGGCTGGTAGAGGCGTTCATCGGGATGTGACCCGAACCAGACCCGTTGCAAGAGCGCCCCAATGCAAATGCCTTGGGGCGTTCCCACCTTTCCAAAGGCTCTAACCCTACATATGGTGCCCAAAACATGAACCTGCACGGGACGCAGGACGGGTAAAAAGGGCAGCTGGGTATGGCGCATATTATCGTCGTCGGTAACGAAAAAGGCGGCGCAGGGAAATCGACGGTTTCCATGCATGTGGCAACTGCTCTGGCACGCATGGGGCATAAGGTCAGCGCACTTGATCTGGACCTGCGGCAGCGTACGTTTGGCCGCTATTGCGAGAACCGCCAGTCGTTCCTCAAAGACTCCGGCCTCGACCTGCCCAGCCCGCATTGCCACGACCTGCCCGAAGTGAATGCTGCCGATCTCAAACCCGGTGAAAACGTCTATGACCACCGCCTATCTGCAGCTGTAGCCGACCTTGAGCCGAACAATGATTTTATACTCATCGACTGCCCCGGCTCCCATACACGGCTGAGCCAGGTTGCGCACTCGCTGGCTGACACCCTTGTCACCCCGCTCAACGACAGTTTCATCGACTTTGACCTGCTGGCGCATACCGATGCCAGCGGCGACAAAATCACAGGCCCATCGGTCTACTCCGAAATGGTCTGGAACGCGCGGCAGCTGCGCTCACAGGCAGGTCTGCCGCCGATCGATTGGGTCGTGGTGCGCAATCGCATGGGCGCACAGCGGATGGTCAACAAAGACAAGATGGAGCGGGTGATCAAAAGCCTGAGCAAGCGTATCGGCTTCCGTATCGCACCCGGCTTTAACGAGCGGGTGATCTTCCGCGAGTTGTTCCCCCGCGGCCTGACCCTGCTGGACCTCAAGGACATCGGGATCAAGCAGCTCAACATCTCCAATATCGCCGCACGCCAAGAGCTGCGCGATTTGATCAAGGCGTTGAACCTTCCCGGTGTAGACGCGGATTTTTAAACGCCCTCGAGGGAGAGACTCCCTCTCCCTCACAGACAAAAGAGAATCAAAGCAGCCCCCCGTCTGCTCAAAACGGTTCAGAGCATTAAATCTGTCGACGTAGTCGGATTTACACCCGCACAAAGCGGCAGATGCCCAACCAGATGCCGCTAACGCAATTGCGACACCAGAGGAGCGCATCTGTCGCTCATGGTCCAATCGCCCACATGGGGTTGGAATACCGCTTAACTGCTGACCCTCATCCAATCAGGAGCCGCGACTGCCGCCTATGCAGTTTTGTGCAGTAGGGTTGACGGCAGGGGCATATGCGCTGATCATCCGCTCATTCCGATGAATTTCGCATATGTGCGCGGAAATGTCGGCACCCAAAGCAGGAAAAACCTGCAAACACCAAACCCGCAAAATCGGGTCTTATGTGACAGCGCCTTTAGCCAGCGCCGTCACTTGTACAACAGAGAGGAAGAATATGACATTCACCACACGCACCGGAAAACCGCTGCCGCAGTCCATTCTGGACCATGCCGAGCACGCGAAAGCTGATCCGGTCAACCGCCGCGAGTTTTTATCGATGGCCACCGCATTCGGCGCCACGACAGCAACTGCCTATGCCATGATCGGCATGCCAGCACCGGCGCATGCCGATGGCCATGGTAACAAAAAAATGGGCGGCACTGTCCGCATGCAGATGGAAGTCCGCGCCCTTAAAGATCCACGCACCTATGACTGGTCGCAGATCGCAAACTTCTCGCGCGGCTGGCTGGAATACCTCACCATCTGGGAGAACGACGGCTCCTTCACCCCTGCCCTGCTTGAGAGCTGGGAGATCAACGATGACGCGACCGAGTACGTTCTGAACGTACGCAAAGGTGTAAAGTGGAATAATGGTGACGATTTCACAGCCGAAGACGTTGCACGCAACATTACAGGCTGGTGTGATAAATCGCTTGAGGGTAACTCCATGGCGGGCCGTTTCGCCACTCTGATCGATGCGACCACAGAAAAAGCCGGCGAGGGCTTTATCGAAGTTGTCGACAGCCACACTGTCAAGCTCAACCTGCCAGCACCAGACATCACGCTGATTGCAGGCATGGCAGACTATCCTGCGGCCATTGTGCACAACACATTCACAGCAGACTCCATGCTCGACAACCCGATCGGCACCGGCCCTTACCTGCCGGAAATGCTCGAAGTGGGCGTCAAAGGTGTGCTGGTCAAAAATGCTGACCACACATGGTGGGGCACAGAAGTCACAGGCGGACCCTACATCGACCGTCTGGAATACATCGACTATGGCACAGACCCGTCTGCGTGGATTGCAGCGGCCGAAGCCGAAGAAGTCGACGCATTCTACTCTATGGAAGGTGATTTCATCGATATCCTGTCCAGCCTTGACGGCTGGAATGAGCATTCGATCGCTACAGCATCTACCATCGTAATTCGCCCAAATCAGTTGGCCGAAGTCGACGGCAAAAAGCCTTATGCAGACGTCCGCGTGCGCAAAGCGCTTGCTATGGCAGTCGACAATGCTGTTTTGCTTGAGCTTGGTTATGCTGGCAAAGGTCTGGTGGCGGACAACCACCACGTTGGCCCGATGCACCCCGAGTTTGCAGAAATCCCACCACGTGTTGTGGATCCCGCAGCAGCATTGGCCCTGATGGAAGAAGCAGGCATGGCTGATTTCGAGCACGAGTTGTTCTCGATCGACGATGCATGGCGCAAAGATACCACCGACGCCGTTGCAGCACAGTTGCGCGACGCTGGTATCAAAGTGAAGCGGACAATTCTGCCCGGCTCCACCTTCTGGAATGACTGGGTGAACTACTCGTTCTCTTCCACAAACTGGAACCCGCGCCCCCTTGGCGTGCAGATCTGGGCACTCGCTTACCGCTCAGGCGAAGCCTGGAACGAAGCAGGCTGGTCCAATGAGGAGTTCGACGCCCTGTTGACCGAAGCACTGGCAACGCCGGATGTGGAAGCGCGTCGCGCATTGATGGCCAAAGGCCAGAAGATGATGCAGGACGAAGGTGTGACGATCCAGCCATACTGGCGTTCGCTCTACAACCACACAAAAGAAGGCCTGATAGGTGCCGCGCATCACATCAGCTTCGAATACCACCCTGCACGGATGGCCTGGAGCTAAACCTCCTCCATCACTCGCACAAATAGAAAGGGCCGCGGATACCGCGGCCCTTTTTATGTGGTGAACCCAAATGTGATAAAACCGTCAGACAGGTAGGACACAAAACGGCCATCCAGAGATTATCTGGTCAAAAACCGCTTTTCCGTAATCAACGCGACAAGATCGCGGACCGACTGCTGCGCAGGGCGCGCACCAGTATTTAGCTCCACTTGGGCGCGGGCATAGAGCGGCCCCCGCGTATTCATCAGCGCGGTTATCTGGGCCAGTGCCTGTGTCTCGTCCTTCACCGGCGGCATGGCTCCCTGCGCCCTTACACGGGCCACGTGCTCTGCCGGCGTGGTGTTAAGCCAGACGGTATGGAACTGCGCCAGAAGCCGCTTAAACGGCGCCTCCTGCTCGACCAGACCACCAGAGACAGAGAGCATCAAAGGTCCCGTCATCTTGATCACTTTTTCAAGCGCATCTGCCTCAAGGCGGCGGTACCCGTTCGCACCATAAAGCGACAGTACCTCTGGCAGTGGCATGCCTGTCTCGTCCTCGATCATACTGCTCAATTCAATGAACGGGATGCGCAGGGCATCCGCAGCGCGGCGGCCCAACGTGGTCTTTCCAGCGCCGCGCAATCCCATCAGGCAAATCCGTCCTGGACGGGGACCGACAGTTTTCTCAGCGCTCAACAACGCTTTCACAGATTCGCGTAGATCCGGCGATGCGCGCTCGAAAAGCTGGGCAAACCGCTGCGCTTCGGGATCAACTGAAATCTGCTGCGCAATAAGGGCCTCGATAGGCATCTCCAGAGCGCGCGCCACACGCTCCAGCAGCAGAATGGAGATATTGCCCTCACCCGCCTCTAACTGCGCCAGATAACGGGGAGAAACACCTGACAACTCAGACACAACGCGGCGCGGCATGCCTTTTTGTTTGCGTACTTCACGCACACGTCCTGCCACCCGCATGATGAGTGCGTGGCGGTCCACATCGTTCTGCTGTGGCGTGTCAGGATTATTCATATTCTATAGTTAGCGCAGCTTGGATAAACACCAAATTTTTTTATGCACTGCGCGATTGAAACCTAATGACATTCCCGAACGCCCAAGGCGGTTGCCGCATGTGCAGGGATCAAACGAACGCTCGATGTGTCCGGGATGGAGGGATTTGGTGGCGTTACCTGGATTTGAACCAGGGACCTAACGATTATGAGTCGTTCGCTCTAACCAACTGAGCTATAACGCCGCCGTGCGGGTGAACTATGATAGCCACCCGCCTGCGTCAAGCCAGAAACAGCATACCGAGCGCGTCTAAACCCATTTCGCCAGTGGCGGCAGGCTCATCAGCACTGCATTGGCATCATGACCCGTCTCAAGACCGAATTTCGTCCCCCGATCATAGACCAGATTGTATTCTGCATAGAGGCCGCGGTGGATCAACTGCGCGTCCTTGTCTGCCTCATTCCAGCTCTGCGGCTTACGCTTTTCCACCAGTGGAACATAGGCGGGCAGGAAGGCGCGGCCGATGTCTTGGGTCAGGGCGAAATCCGCCTCCCAGTCGCCTGTGTTGCGGTCATCCATAAAGATGCCGCCAACACCGCGCGCGCGGTTGCGGTGCGGGATATAGAAATACTCGTCCGCCCATTCCTTAAGCTTGGGATAAATCTCGGTGCCGTGGGGATCGAGGTGCACTTTTTGCGTGGCATGAAAATGTGCTGTGTCCTCGTCGTACTCGATGCAGGGGTTGAGGTCGGAGCCGCCCCCGAACCACCATGCACCGGGCGTCCAAAACATGCGGGTGTTCATGTGAACTGCGGGCGCATGCGGGTTCTGCATATGGGCCACAAGAGAGATGCCAGCCGCCCAGAACCGAGGATCATCCGCCATGCCCGGAACACCGCGCGCGGCCATCGCCTTTTGCGCGCGCTCACCAAGAGTGCCGTACACGGTGGAGATATTCACGCCGACTTTCTCGAACACACGCCCCCCGCGCATCACGCTCATCAAACCGCCCCCCGCGTCGGAGCCGTCGTCAGACGTGCGCGTTGTCTCGCTGACGTCAAAGCGGCCAGCAACCATATCGGTCAGCGGTCCCTCGGCATGGGTATCTTCAAGATTTTCAAAAGACGCAACAATATCGTCGCGCAGGGTACGGAACCACGCGGCGGCGCGGGATTTTTCAGTCTCGAAGGGTGCAGTCATAGCATGGCTCTCTGTCAGAATTTTCTGACACTCTTACACCATACTTAGACATGCGTGAACAGAAGCAAGATAGTGCCGCTTTAATGCGCGGGGGCAGATACCGCATCCAGCAGGGAACGCCCACCATCCACCACCATCACCTCGCCCGTCATAAAGCTTGAACTGTCAGCGGCCAGAAACTGCACGGCCTGAACCAGCTCTTGCGGAGAGGCGATGCGGCCCAAGGGCGTGTGGTTGCGGATGTCATCGCGCCACTCACGGTTCTCTGCAACAGAGGCTTTGAGCGAGGCAGACATAACCGAGCCAAAGGCAATGGCATTCACTCGAATGCGGTGCGGCGCAAGTGCAAGCGCCATGGAGCGCGTCATCTGGTCGAGAGCGGCAGAGGCAATGGAATAGCCCATCAACTCTGGCGTGGTGTGATGCGCGGCAGTCGAGCTGAGGTTGATAATGGAGCCGACTTGCCCCGCCGTCTGGTCCTCTGCCTGTTTCATCATCCGCTTTGCGACCTGTTGAGACAGGCGCAGCGAGGTCATCAGGTTCTGCTCAAGCAGCAACTCAACGGAAGTGTCATCCACATCAAGCGCCTCTGTCGGGATCACCTGCCGCGAGGCGTTGACCAGAATATCCACCTGATCGAAGGCGTCGATGGTCGCCGATACGAGGTTGGCAATCGTCAAACGCTGGCGCAGATCGCCTGCGAAAAAGCGGATGTTGCCCTCGTCCCGCGCCTCGCCCAGTTCTTCCTTGAGTTTCTTTTCATCCATATCGGCGCACATGACATTGGCACCTTTGTCCGCAAATTCCCGCGCAATGGCGAGGCCGATGCCGTTCGCCGCACCTGTAACAATCGCGGTTTTACCAGAGATAGAAAATGACATGTCGTGTCCTTACTCGCGGCGTTTGCGCAGGGGGCGTGAGGCGTGAAACAGCTTGAACCGTGCATCGCTGCCAATCTCGTCCACCTGAATGAAATGTGTTTTCAACTCAGCTTCATAAGGCAAATGACGGTTCGCGACCATCCACAGATGCCCTTGTGGCGTCAAAAGGCGCGCAGCGGAGGCGACAAAGGCCTGCCCGATCTGTGGCTCTGCGGCGCGGCCCACGTGGAAGGGCGGGTTCATCACGACCGTATCTACCTTATGAGCAGGCGACCAATCGGTGGCATCAGCCCAATGAAATTCGGCGCGCGGATCGGTCACGTTGCGCCGCGCACATTCAAGTGCTGCATAATTAGCCTCAACCAGATGCACAGCCTCGACACCCTCACGGGTCAGCACATGCGCCGAAAGAAAACCCCAACCCGCCCCCAGATCGCACACCTGTTTGCCCATCTTCGCAGGCAGCGCATCAGCGAGCAGCACAGAGGCAAGATCAACACCATCTGCCGAAAACACACCGGGAGCCGTCCAGAAACCGCCCTCAGTCAACGTGGGGCCAGTGGCCCAATCCGCGAACTGGTCCGCTGCGGGCTCCGCGATCCAGAACAGCTTTCCGTGGGCTTTGGTCACAGGGCCATGCACAGTCACGCGGCCCCGCATCGCCTTGAGGATCCCCTCAACGCCGTCGGTCTTTTGCCCGTCAATCACAACAATGCCATCGCTCAGCGCACAGGCCATCGCAATCATGGCACGCGCCTCGACCTTGGCACGGGGCAAGCACACAACCGCAGCGCTATAGCGCCCCTCGGCTGTCACCGCGACGGTATAGTCCCGCGCTTGCCATGCGGCATAAGCAGGATAAAAATCATGGATAACCTCGGCACGATCTTGAGGAATACCATCCAGATCAAGGTCGACCGAAGGGCCAAACACAGCAATACGGCCCTCAACGGGCCATTCAAGTCCGCCACCATTCAGGGCCAGCGACAAACGCGAATCAAGCATCGCTTATTCTTCTTTTTCCATAGTGCATTGCAGCGGGTGCTGGTGACGGCGGGCAAAGTCCATGACTTGCGCCACTTTCGTCTCTGCGATCTCGTGACTGAACACACCAACAACGGCCAGCCCTTTTTTATGCACGGTCAGCATAATCTCAAAGGCTTGCGCGTGGTTGAGACCGAAAAATCGTTCTAAAACATGCACTACGAATTCCATCGGCGTGAAATCGTCATTCAGCAGCATCACCTTGTACATCGGTGGCCGCTTCGTCTTTGGCTTCACTTTGGTCAGCAGTTCGGTATCGTCATCGTCCTGCGGGCCAGCCATGGTAATCGGATCAAGGTGCATTGCTGCTCCTGCGTGAGGTGAATGTGCATCGAGCTGTTGTGGTGTCTATATAACGTGAAGCCCCATTTAGAAAAGAGGCATGGCGCCAATATGTCCCAGACCCTTACGACAATCGGTTTCGATGCCGACGATACACTGTGGCATAACGAGCGTTTCTTCGCGCTGACCCAGTCGCATTTTGCCGACCTTCTGGCCGATCATACCGACTGCGACACGCTCATGGCGCGACTGCTGGCAGCGGAGCGGCGCAACCTGCCCCACTACGGTTTTGGCATCAAAGGATTCACCCTGTCGATGATCGAGACTGCGATAGAAGTGACAGAGGGGCGCGGTCCAGCCAGCGTCATATCCGAATTGTTGAACGCAGGCCGCGACATGCTCAGCCATGCGGTTGAGTTACTCCCCCATGCCGCCGACACGGTCGAACACCTCCATCAAAGGTATAAGGTCATCGTCATCACAAAAGGTGATCTGCTGGACCAAGAACGCAAGCTGGCGCAATCGGGCCTGCGCGATCTGTTTGACGGGGTCGAGATTGTCTCGGCCAAAGATACCCCGACCTATACCCGTATCTTTGACACCCATGGTACAGGAGCCGATCAAGGCATGATGGTGGGCAATGCCATGGCCTCTGATGTGGTGCCAATGATCGCGGCAGGCGGTTGGGGCATTTACGTCCCCCACGGCCTGACATGGGAGATTGAATATGCCGACACACCGCAGCATGATCGTTTTCATGAAATCCCCGATCTGGCACATCTGATGCCCTTGATCGACGCCCTGACCCAAGGAGAGACCTATGCCCCAAGCTGACCTAAGCTATTCCAAAACCTTGGAATTTGACGTGCCCGCCGTGCTGGCGAAGATCGAGGAAATCATCGGCGCACATGACACGACGTCAGGGGCCTGCAAGGGGCGCGCCCATGGGTTGGAGATCACACACCACGATCATGTTCTGCTGCGCCTTCGGATGCTCGACAAACCGCACCGTGATGATGCCTTCCTCCAAAGGCTGCTCAAAGCGCTGCAAGCGGGGCTGCGCGAGGCGATCCCTGCCCCCTGCATCATCGGCGTCGAGATCGGATTTCTGGAAAAGCACTACGCATCCCAAACCCTCACCTGAATCGCCCGTTTGAAATGAGGCAAAATACGCCCAAATGCTGCCACATTCTCGCCACAATGGCGGGTGTTGTGTCTCGGGGTGTAGCAACGTCAATATGTGCTATGCCGCGGCGCGAAAATTCGCCTAAATCCTTTCAATATATGGGTTATCAGAGCGCCTGTTTCATGCTACCTTTTCCTAAATAAATAATATGGCCACCCGAAAAATCGGGGGTCTGAGGCAGATTAAGGCAGGTTATCATGAAGGTGCGGCGCATGCAGCCAGCCCGTTTTGGGCTATTGATTTTGGCGGCTATTTGGTTTTTCGTCCTCGTCCCGATGAGTGCGAAAGCGGCCCCCTATGCAGCTTATGTTATTGATGCGCGAACGGGTGAGGTTTTGCACGCCCGCAACGCCGAAACACGTCTCCATCCTGCGTCCCTGACGAAGATGATGACGCTCTACATCGCGTTCCAAGCGATCGAGCGCGGCGAGATTTCCCTCGACACAAAAGTGCGCATCTCGAAAGAGGCCGCAGCAGAGCCACCCAGCAAGCTAGGCCTCAAAGAAGGGCAGCGAATTGCGCTGCGGTATCTTATTCGAGGCGCTGCAGTAAAATCAGCCAATGATGCCGCAACGGCCATTGGTGAAGCGATCGCGGGTTCCGAGGCACGGTTCGCGCGCCGCATGAACCGAACTGCCAAGCAGCTTGGCATGACACGCACAACATTCAAGAATGCCCACGGCCTCACAGAAACAGGTCACCAGTCTACGGCACGGGACATGACCGTCATGGGGCGCCATCTGCTATATGACTTTCCGCAATACTATAATCTCTTCTCCCGCATCACCGCCGATGCCGGTGTGCGCAAAGTGAGCCATACCAACCGCCGCTTTCTGAACGAGTATAAAGGGGCTGACGGGATCAAGACAGGATATACCCGCGCCGCTGGCTTTAACCTCACCGCCTCTGCCGAGCGCGGCAATGAACGCGTTATTGTGACTGTGTTCGGTGGCAAATCCACAACATCTCGGAACGCAAAAGTGGCCGAACTGATGGACCTTGGCTTCCGGCGAGCGCCCTCGAATGCGCGTGTAAAAAAGCCAGAGGCGCCGGCCTACATCGCGGAAGCAAAGCCAGAAAGCGTAGCGCCCCAGTCGAACGATACGCCTGCCCCCGGTGCAAAAGGTAAAACAATACGCCTGATCCGTGCAGTCAAAACATCCTACCGGCCAAAACTGCGCCCAGGCTTTGAAGCGCCCGTAGTGGTTGCCGAAGCGGTAAATAGTGATCCGATAAGCGATGTTTTAACTTCCGCGATCGAGGCCGCCGTAGCCCAAGCCCAACCAGCGCCCGCCCCCGCAGCCGAGCCTGAAGCGACAATACAGAACGCCTCGCTTGTTCTGCCTGCGGCAACGGTATCCATCCGGCCCGCACTACGGCCCAAGGGCCTGGTTGTGATCGGCGCAAAACCCGCCGGCAAGAAAGAAGCCGCCCCGCAAGAAGTTGTTACGCGCGTGTCGACCTCAGGCGGACGGCATTGGGGCGTGAACGTAGGCCGCTTTGGCAGCCGCTATGCCGCCGAAAAGGTCCTCATCAAAACCGCCCTTGCCGAAATGGCGACCCTTGATGGCTCGCTTCGCAAGGTGGTCCGCAAGCCTCAAGGCTTTGACGCCAACTTCCTCGGGATGTCGCGTGAGACGGCTGATCTGGCCTGTCGCAGGCTTCAGGCACGCAATGTCAGCTGCATCATGATCGGACCGGGTTAAGGGGTACGTCCCTCCCGTTTCAACCATGTTATAAATGACTTGAGCGGAGCCCTCAGCACACCGCCCCGCGTCACAATGTGATATCCAGTACCTGCGTCCACTTCTTCATGAAGCACCCTGAGTCGACCCGCCTCAATGTCACGCTCGACGAAGCAGCGCACAGTGACGGCAATCCCCTGCCCGTCCCGCGCCCCATCAACCAACAAGTTTCCCGGCACGCGCATGGTTCCCGAAGCGCGCTCCGTCATGCCGAGCTTTTCAGGCCAGCTTGTCGATTCTGAACTGCCGAACTCTTCAATCCACGGAAACTGCGCCAAAGCTTCCAGATCGCAAAACTCCAAGTCACCGATCAGGCTTGGCGCGCCAACAACAACCATCGTGCTTTTCCACAGCAGGGCCGATTCCAGATCGGGCCATCCCCCCTTGCCAAAGCGGATCGCGATGTCGATGCCATCGGGGTCAAGCGCGACAACATCGGCCGTTGGATCAATCATCAGATCAATCTCTGGATGTGCTGCACGGAACCCCGCCAATCGTGGCATGAGCCACCGCGCCGCAAATGTCGGCGTCGCGGAGATATACAGGGGACGCGTGTCGCGGGCACCTGTTATTGTCGCAACCCCCTCGCCCATCTGCTCGAATGCACGGCCAAGAGTTTGCGCAAGCTGCTCTCCCTTCGCGGTGAGTTTGAGTGCACGCCCTGACCGGTCCAGAAGTGCTACATTCAAATGCGTTTCCAACACCCGTAACTGCTGACTGATCGCGGCATGGGACACGCCCAACGCGTCACCTGCAGCCACAACATTTCCACTCTTTGAAAAAGCCGAAAAGGCACGCAACGCGGACAAGGGGGGGAGATTACGCCAATTCATATGTCACTTCAGCTTACATATTAGAATGATCAATAAGTCGCATCCACATCCTGTTTGGTCAAGTATGGAGCCAGATAAAAGGAGAAAGGCAATGATCAATATCTACGCTCAGGCCTTTATGGTTGCGACGCAGACGAGTGAAATCTGTCTGCAAGACGTCCCCTCCGTTCCCAAGTCAAAGCGTCATCGCTGGTTCAAGCGCCGCAAAACACGCTGCATCGACCCCTTGAAACTGTAAGGAATTCAAACATGAAAAATGCACTTGTCTTGGTGGATATTCAAAACGATTACTTTACTGGCGGCCTGTGGCCTGTTGAACAGATGGATAAGGTTGCAGGTGCTGCCGCTGACGTTCTGGCAAAGTTCCGTGTGGCACGGGACGTCGTCATCCACATCCGCCATGAGGCGCTGTCAGACACGGCACCCTTCTTTCGCCCCAACACCGAGGGGGCGGAAATTCACCCTGTCGTGGCGCCAATCCCGCAAGAACTGGTTATCCTCAAGCACCGCCCAAACAGCTTTCATGAAACAGATTTACACGCGCAGCTTCAGAAACAGGACGTCACCCACGTCACCATCATTGGCGCCATGAGCCAGATGTGCATTGACGCCACTGCGCGTGCCGCACGCGATTTGGGTTATGAAGTGACGGTAATTGCAGATGCCTGCGGCGCAAAATCCACCAGCTTTGGAGACGTCATACTTACCTCGCCTCAGGTGCAGGCGGCATTCATGTCAGGGCTGAAACAGGCCTATGCCACCGTGATCTAGGTCGCAGCCTGCAACAGGGTGCGCGTATATTCCGTCTGCGGATTGTCATAGAGCGCATCAACATCACCGTATTCAACCACATCGCCTCGCTTCATCACCATGACTTTGTGCGACATGGCGCGGACCACGCGCAGGTCATGGCTGATGAACAGATAGGCCAGCCCGTATTTCACCTGCAAATCGCGCAGCAGATCAACGATCTGAACCTGTACAGTCATATCAAGCGCCGAAGTCGGCTCATCCAGAACCAACAAGCGGGGCCGCAAGACCATGGCACGGGCGATGGCGATCCTCTGGCGCTGACCGCCAGAAAATTCATGTGGGTAACGGTCCATAGTGGTGGGGTCGAGGCCCACTTCGACCATCACGTCACGCACCAATTCTCGCTTGTCGCGGTCAGGGTCCACTTTGTGAATACTGAGGCCTTCGGCAATGATCTGCATACAGGTCATGCGTGGGCTCAGGCTGCCGAATGGATCCTGAAACACGATCTGCATATCCTTGCGCAGGCGGCGCAATTCTTTGGTTGACCATTTACGAGCATCATCGCCCATGAAGGTGATCCCACCCTCGGACGCAATCAACCGCATGACGGCCAGCGCCAGTGTGGTTTTGCCAGAGCCACTCTCGCCTACGATGCCAATCGTCTCGCCTGCCCTCACGCTAAACGAAGCATCATTGACCGCTTTTACGTGCCCCACTGTGCGGCGCAGCAATCCCTGCTGGATCGGGAACCAGATTTTGAGGTTTTCAGTTTCGGCAATCACTTCTGCGCCCTCTGGCACAAGCGCAGGACTCCCCGTTGGCTCCGCCCCGAGCAGCTTTTTTGTGTAAGGGTGCTGGGGGTTGTCAAAAATTTCGGCTGTCGGCCCCTGCTCCACGATCTCGCCGTGCTGCATGACGCAAACACGATCGGCAATGCGGCGCACCACGCCGAGGTCATGGGTGATGAACAGCAGGCCCATGCCCTCGCTGTCTTTCAGCTCTTTCAGCAGGTCAAGGATTTGCGCCTGAATGGTCACATCAAGCGCGGTTGTCGGCTCATCCGCGATCAACACGTCGGGCTTGTTCGCAAGCGCCATCGCGATCATCACACGCTGACGTTGCCCCCCCGACAGCTGGTGCGGATATGATCCCAGTCGGCTCTCCGCGTCGTGAATACCCACTTTATGAAGCAATTCCAGTATGCGCTGATGCAGCGCAGTACCAGTCAGCCCTTGGTGCAGGGTCAAACTCTCCGCCAATTGCTTGTCAATCGTGTGCAGCGGGTTGAGCGAGGTCATCGGCTCTTGAAAAATGAAGCTAATATCATTCCCGCGCACCTTGCGCAGCAGGGCATCATTCGCCCCGATCATCTGCTGCCCGTCATAGGTCACCGACCCCTCGACATGCGCAGTATCGCCCAAAAGGCTCACGGTGCTCAGCGCCGAGACAGATTTCCCCGAGCCGCTTTCGCCCACCAATGCGACAGTCTCGCCGCGCTCAACGTGGAAGGTGATCCCCTTGACCGCAGGCGTCAGCTTCCCGTCCTGACGGAACGATACGCGCAGGTCTTTTACATCCAAAAGCGGGCTCATCAGGTAAACGTCTTTCTGGGGTCAAACGCGTCGCGGATCCCTTCGAATATGAACACCAGCAGCGACAGCATAATCGCAAAGGTGAAGAACGCGGTGAAGGCGAGCCACGGCGCTTGCAGGTTCTGCTTGGCCTGCAAGGTCAGCTCGCCCAGCGAGGGCGCAGAGGACGGCAGACCGAAGCCCAGAAAGTCGAGCACGGCCAGAGAGGAGATCGTGCCCGTGATCAGAAACGGCAGCATCGTAAGCGTCGCCACCATCGCGTTGGGTAGCATATGTCGGAACATGATCGTAACGTTGCCCACACCCAAGGCACGGGCCGCACGCACATACTCAAGGTTCCGCGCCCGCAGGAATTCAGCGCGCACAACACCCACCAGCGCCGTCCAACTGAACAGCACCAGCAAGAACACAAGGAGCCAGAAACTTCGCCCCAATATCGCGAACATTATGATGATGACGTAGAGCGACGGCGTGGAGGTCCAAATCTCGATCACCCGCTGGAAGATCAGGTCAAGCCAGCCACCAAAGAAGCCCTGCACCGCACCCGCCGCGATACCGATAATCGTGCTGAGGCCCGTGACCACCAGCGTGAATACAATGCTCAGGCGGAAGCCATGAATGACCCGCGCCAGCACGTCCCGCTTCGTCCCGTCCGTGCCCAACAGGTTCTCGCCATTGGGCGGCAGCGGCGCGGCACCGGGCCGGTCCACAGCAGTATCATAGCTATAGGGGATCGGTGGCCAGATCGCCCAACCTTGCTGGAAGCCCTCCAAACCATCGCCATAAGCACCCTCATTGATACCCCCTATAATTCCTTCTGGATCATCAAAACAATCCTCGAGCCCACCACTGGCAATCAGGCACTTTACCTCAGGATCTCGGTAGGCGGCTTCAGTCTGGAAATCGCCCCCAAACTCCGTCTCGGCATAGAAGTTAAAGATCGGCATGTAATATTCGCCGCGATAGTTCACGAGGATCGGTTTATCGTTCGCCAAAAACTCGGCAAACAACGACAGGGTGAACACGACCGCGAAAATCCACAACGACCAATAAGCGCGGCGGTTACGTGTGAAATTGCGCCAGCGGCGCTGGTTCAGCGGAGACAAAGCCATCAGCCTTCCCTCTTCTCAAAATCAATGCGCGGATCGACCAGCACATACATCAGATCGGATATGATCCCGACAACCAGACCGATCAGGCCAAAGATGAACAGCGTCCCAAATACGATGGGATAGTCACGCGCCACAGCCGCCTCAAACCCCAAGCGCCCCAGACCGTCGAGAGAGAAGATCGTTTCAATAATCAGCGAGGAGCCGAAGAAAACTCCAATGAACACCGCAGGGAAACCCGCAATCACGATCAGCATGGCGTTGCGGAAAACGTGGCCATACAGAACCTTGCTCTCGGACAGACCCTTGGCGCGGGCCGTCATGACGTAATGCTTTTTGATCTCGTCGAGAAAGCTGTTCTTTGTCAGTAGTGTCAGCGTGGCAAAGGCAGAAATCGTCGAGGCCAAGACGGGCAGCGTGATGTGCCACGCATAGTCTTTCACTTTGCCCCAAGCGCTCAACTCGTCAAAGTTGTCGGACGTAAGACCGCGCAGTGGGAACAGCTCATAGCAGGTCGGGTTGAAGGTCGCCCCATTCTCCCAAACATCTGCCACACCAGGGATACGGAAACAGTTCGCAGGCACAAACAGCACCAGCAACAGGATCGCAAACAAGAATCCTGGAATTGCATAGGCCGCGATGATCGCACCAGACGTCCAAGTATCAAACCTTGACCCGTCACGAACGGCCTTCTTGATCCCCAACGGGATCGAGATGAGATAGGCAATCAATGTCGACCAAAGCCCCAGCGTGATCGACACGGGCAACTTCTCCTTGATCAGATCAATGACCGAGATGGATCGGAAGTAACTCTCCCCGAAGTCAAACTGCATATAATTCCAGAGCATATTGAAGAACCGCTGCACCGGCGGCTTATCAAAGCCAAACTCTTTTTCAAGCTCAGCTATGAATTCAGGCGGCAGGCCGCGTGCACCTACGTAATTGTCAGACCCGCCCAGATCGACAGTATCAGCGTCAGAGCCACTTCCTGCAAAGCCACCGAACACATCGCCACCGCCCTGAATGCGGGCAATCGCTTGCTCAACAGGGCCGCCCGGCACAAATTGCACCAGCGCAAAATTGACCAGCATGATTCCGAACAATGTCACAGGGATCAGCAAAAGCCGTCTGATAATATAGGCGCCCATATTTTACCTCAGTGCGCCAGCCGCGCGCAATTTTTCCGCTTTTTCCGCGTCATACCACCAGAAATCAAGGTAGCCCAGCGCATAGGCTGGCTGATCCTCGGGATGGCCGTATTGATCGTAGTAGGCCGTCCAATATACATCGTTATACCACGCAGGGATCATGATGAATTCATGGCGCAAGGCACGGTCCAGCGCAGTCATCGCTGCCTGTTCCTCTTCGCGTGTCTCGGCCGTGAGGGAGGCATCAATAATCGCGTCCACCATCGGACTGGCCAGCCCCGCAGGGTTGAACAGCGAGAATTCCGCCGCCTCCGAACCATAGCGCTGCATCAAACCTGTGCCCGTCCCGAGGAAGGCCGCATATTGGTCATAGACCATGTCGTAATCGCGGTCCCGTTCCCGCGAGGTGTATTGGGACGAGTCCACTTTTTCGAGGACCGCTTCAACACCGAAGGCTTCCAGATTTGACATGAAATTTTCAATCACAGCAGACAGCGTCGCCGAACCGGACGAGTTGAGCAGGAACGTCAAACGCAACTGCTCTCCCGCGGCATTGCGGCGCTTGCCATCATCGCCCACAGGCCAACCCGCATCATCAAGCAGCCTGGACGCAGCACGCGCATTGCGACGGTCAAGCAAACGCTCGGCACCAGAAGTATGCGGCATGCGCACTTCTTCGGTCAGCAGTTCTGGCACAATCACATCACCCAAGCTCTGCAAGAATTCCAATTCGGCGCCCTCTGGCACACCTGTCGCCATCAATGGGGTGTCTTGGGTAAACGATGCGCGCTGCTTGAATAGACCGTATTGCAGTGACTCGTTGGTCCATTCAAAGTTGAACGCCAAGGAAACCGCCTCGCGCACACGTTTGTCCTTTAATGTCTCACGGCCCAGATTGAACACAATCCCAGTCGGTGTTGGGGGCGAGCCATCAGGGATAGACTCAAGCTTAACAAAACCGTCTTTGACTTTGGGGAATTCATACGCGGTCGCCCACTGTTTTGAACTCCCCTCATTACGGAATGTGTATTCGCCAGACTTGAACGCCTCAAAAGCAGAATTCTCATCGCCAAAATACTCGACGCGGATGCGATCAAAGTTATTTCGGCCAACGTTGAACGGCAGATCCTTGCCCCAATAATCAGGATTACGCTTGTAAACGATGCGGCGGTTCACATCGACGTCTTCCACCATGTACGCGCCCGATCCCGGTGAGATTTCCAGACGACTTTCATCCAAACGCGCGCCCGTCTCCTCATACCACTTCTTTGACCACGCAGGGACAAAGCCCACCTGATCAATCAACGAGCGGCGTGATATCCCTTCGGTGAAGTAAAATTTGATCCGGTGATCATCCAGCACTTCGACCTTGGGGATACGTTTGCGCACAGCATCCGCATAGGATTTCAGCCCCTGATCCAGCAACAGGTTGTGCGAGAACGCAATGTCATGGGCCGTCACCGGATCACCATTGGAGAACCGCGCCTCGGGGCGCATGTTGAAAATCACCCAGTCTTTGCCTTCGGGGTACTCAAGGCTATCGCAGAGCAAACAGTAATACTCGGCATATACATCAGCAGGTGCAGGTTCGTTTCCCGCGCCATCCCCCAGCAAGCTCTCAAACATCATCGTGCTCAGCAGGCCGCCGCGCCCTTTGCGCGAGTAGGGATTCATAGAATCGAACGTTCCAAGGGTTGAGATCGCAATCTCGCCGCCCTTTGGCGCATCAGGGTTTACATAGTTGAAATGCGGGTAGTCCAAAGGATAGCTCAGATCACCATAAAACGAATAGCCATGGCTTTTGATGATCGTGTCCTGTGCTTGCGCTGCGCCCCCGAATGCCAAAGCGCAGGCTGTTGCTGCCACAGCGGACCAATGTCGCACTTTGGAAAAATGACGCGTTGAATCAGAGACAATGGACATCACGGCGAACTCCTGAGGACGGTTGGATAGGTATTCTGTTAAGTTATGTAGGTTAAAGGCGAGCTAGGCCAATATACAAGTTTCAAGTCTGTGATCTGGCAGAAATCTGGCTGTAAAATACAAAAAAGCCGCCCTTGGGCGACCTTTTCAATGCTCATGACGAAGACTGTGATCAGTCGTCGAGGCTGTCGAGGTATGCGATCACATTCGCGCGATCCTCGGACTTGTTCAGACCTGCAAAGCCCATCGTCGTGCCGGGTGCCCAACCTTTTGGATCTTCCAGAAATGCATACAAGTTCTCTGGTGTCCAAACTTCGGCAACTGCCTCAAGCGAGCCAGAATAGGCAAACCCTTCGGCTGCATCAATGTTACGACCCACAACACCGTAAAGGTACGGACCCGTCGCATTCGCGCCAGCTTCGACTTTGTGACAGGCTGTGCACTTACGGAAAACTTTTTCGCCCGCTGTCACTTCGGCAGAGGCCATCATTTCTTCGAAAGGCATCTCCGGCTCTGCTTCGGCAGGCTCGCTGCCCTCGACTTCGATCGCATAAGACGGCTCACCGTGCAGGGACGCGTGGTACATTTCTTCACTAGCCCATTTGCCCAGCAAAAGTACCAGCCATGCGCCCAGTACACCTGCGGCGATTTTTGTGAATGTTGTTGAATCCATGGGTCTGTCCATCGCTTTGATTTGTTCTATCGTTGGAGGGCTATCTATTGCTTTCCCTCTCTGCAAGCAAGGTGTAGTTACCGCGACCAATCGACCATCTGTGTAGGTTTTTACAAAGGAACGATGTGATGACCGCAAACAAGCCGACCCGCATCGCATTTCAGGGTGCCTTGGGCGCCTATAGCCACGAGGCCTGCTTGCAAGCGCGGCCCGAGGCAGAACCCGTCCCCCGCACCACATTCGAAGGGGTGCTGCGTGCCGTCCGCGAAGGGCGCGCCGACCTTGCCATGCTCCCAGTCGAGAATACGACCTATGGTCGCGTGGCTGATATTCACCGCCTGCTGCCAGAAAGCGGTATGCACATCATCGACGAGGCATTTGTCCGCGTCCGGATCGCCCTGATGGCCAAACCCGGCATCACCCTGAACCAGATCAAGCATGTCCGCGCCCATCTTGTGCTCCTGCCCCAAGCGCGCGCCTACCTTGAAGCCAATGGCATCACCTCCGAACCGGCCGCCGACAGTGCGGGTGCCGCCGAGGAACTCGCCGCTGGTGGCCCTGCCCATGAGGGCGTGTTGGCGAGTGCCGTTGCCGCAAAAATCCATGGCCTTGAGGTGCTAGTCGACGGCATCGAGGACCTTGAGCATAACACCACCCGCTTTTTGCTCATGGCGCCCGACATTGATCTGATGCGGCGCGGCGACCAGATGATGACGACTTTTGTCTTTGAGGTGCGCAACATTCCCGCCGCCCTCTACAAAGCGATGGGCGGCTTTGCCACAAACGGCGTCAACATGACAAAACTGGAAAGCTATATGGTCGGCGGTTCTTTCACCGCGACCCAGTTTTACGCCGACATCGAAGGGCATCCAGAAGACCCCGCCGTCAAGCGGGCCCTTGAAGAGTTGGGCTATTTCACAAATATGCTCGAAATTCTGGGGGTCTATCCTGCCCATCCGGGCCGCTGGGACATCCCTGCCTGACGCAGGCTATGCACCGCGCTGGTGACGCTCTTCCAAAGTTTTAGCGTATTCCGCCGCACGCAACTTGAACTTTTTCGTCAATGACGTTTTGGCCAGCTTGAGCGACTGAACCAACAGGCGCGCGGACAGGTTCAGCGGCTTGATGTCAAACGACAGCATGATGCGCGTACGGTTTTTGGACAGAGCGACCAATTCGGTTGTCATCATCGTCATCAACCGGGGGAGCGGCACTCGAACACCATCTCGTTAGGCTTATCGAATGTGACCATCTCGATATCGACCTGACGGCGCTTGCCGCGCAAATTGAAGGTCCCACGCCATGACATGCCAACTCCGATCGCCGTTTTTGTATCGCTGCGCTGCACTTCGGCCCCTCGACGCATCGCCGCCCGCTCAACGCGTTCAAAGTCGCATAACATCTCGAACACCGCCTCGATTGGCGCTTCGATATCTTCTTTGGTCGAGAATTTCATGTCTGCCCCGTTATATTTATTCTTGTTGCCTGCCTACTATATTTTAAGGCGGGGCTTGCATCGGTCAACCACCAGACTGCTACAAATAGAGACAATAAAAGAATTGCCTCTAGTCGAGCGTATCAGAAAGCCACCGTTCAATCAAAAAATGCGCAATCGCGCCTTTTCGGGCTGGCATAATCTCGGGATGATGACCTTGGCTCACCGTCATCATTTCCTCCCGCGTGACCCATCGCGCATCCTCGATCTCGACGGGATCAATGTTGATTTCGCTGCTGGTCGCATTGCCCCAACAGCCAAACATCAACGATGCAGGAAACGGCCACGGCTGACTGGCAAGATAACCCACCTCACCGACACGCACACCCGCTTCTTCAAAGACCTCACGGCGCACCGCCGCTTCCAGCGTCTCACCTGGCTCTACAAATCCCGCAAGCAATGAATACATGCCCTTCGGCCACCCGGGAGAGCGCCCGACCAACACAGAATTTCCATGCGTGATCAGCATGATAACAACAGGGTCTGTGCGCGGAAAATGGGATGCGCCACAGGCGCCACAAGTGCGCTGCCACCCGCCATGCGTGATCTCGGATTCCGATCCGCATTTTGCGCAAAAGCGGTGGATGTCATGCCAACAGAACACCGCGCGGCCAGACGCCGCTAGTTCCGCATCGCGCGGGTTCAACCACGTCATCACGCGGCGCAACTCGGCAAAAACCATCCAGTCGGGCAAAGCAGGATGTCGCTGCTCACTCGGGTCCAGAAACCCGCCCAAGCTGCCCTCGTCCAGCCCTTCAGGGGTCCATGCAGACAGATCGACAGCAAAGGTCGGGCCACCTTCCTCGCGGCCCAAAAGAATGGGCGCACGCGCCGCATCTTTGAACGCCACGTGATCCAATGGCAAACGGATCAAACCCGCTGGCCGCTCCACGGACATCAGCGGCTTGCCACGCCAGAAAACGATTGCACGCGCCGCAGGATCAGCCGCCGCATCTGCCAAAGCTTGTGGATTGCCACGCAACTCTCCCGCGCGATCAAGGCCTGAGCCGCCAAATGTAACATGTTCTGCGTTTTTCACGTCTTGATCCTTCATTTTCTATGCCGCGCTAACGACTTGCCCGAATTACGCGCTGTGCGTTCACAATTCCGTTTACCGCCTCAACCTGCGATGGTAATTTGCCCTATGAGCGCGCATGACGTCCCAGAAACCCCATCCCCTAGCGCACGCATAAGACTGTTGGCGACGACAGATTTGCACGGCCATCTCTTGCCACATGACTACATCAAGGACCAGCCAACACAAGGCGGCGGTTTGGCAGGATTAGCACGTCTCATTACCGAAGCGCGCAGCAGTGCCCTCGTCGACGGGATGCCCGTTGTTCTTTTGGACAATGGCGACACCTTTCAAGGCACGCCCCTCGCCACCCATCTGGCCGAACGTGCCGTAGATGCACAGCACCCGATTGTCGCCGCACTCAACCACCTCGAATACGATGCGTTGGGTCTGGGCAATCACGATCTTGACCACGGCTTACCCTATCTCAGGGCCGTTGCATCGCGTCTCGATATGCCCATTCTCAACTCAAACCTGCGCAACATCGACATAAGCCCCCTACGCCAAAACCTGCTCCTGCCCGTCGACCTCGGGCGCGATGCACCCGCACCGTTAAAGCTCGGGGTTCTGTCCGTCCTACCGAGCCAAAGTGCGGCATGGCAAAGCCACCACCTCCCGTGCGAGACGTCGCTTGAACAACCTGCTGCTGCAATTGCCACTGCAGTGGCAGACTTGCGGCGTGACGGTGCCGATCTGATTGTGGTTCTGGGCCATATGGGTGTGGGCAGGATTGACGGCAGCAATGATCACCTTCGCGCCGCGCACAACTTGGTCGAGACAGGTGAAATTGATGTCCTGATCCTCGGGCATACCCATCGCCGCCTTCCCTCCACGGACTATGCCGCACGAAAAGGTGTCGATTTCCAGAAAAGCACGGTGGGCACTGTGCCTGCCATTATGGCGGGG
>CAWVWS010000003.1:0-49202 GCA_963933905.1 uncultured Sulfitobacter sp. | reverse complement strand
AGCCTAAGGGGCCTGTTGCTTCGACGGTTTCGGGGGCGGTAACGTCCAGTGTGTAGATGTTTGAGGTGAGTTGATCGGTATTCACGCGGTAGCCTGTCGAGGTCGCCATGGAGACAGAGCCGCTCAGGTTGGCGCTGTTTCCTGCGATATCAAGTTCGGCCACGTCCGCCTGCAGCTGGAATGTGGCGCCTTGGGCGGTTTGTAGCGTTGCCTTTACATCTTCGGCGCGGTTCGTGCCGTCATTGCCCTGAAGGGTAATCAACTTTTCTGCGGAGAAGGACATTTGATCGCCTGTCTCGGTGGTGCCAGAGAAGAATGGGCCAGTGATCTGTTGGTCGCGCAGGCGTTCCTGAATTTCCACATCGGCAAAGGGGATCGCCGTGTCGGTATCCATCACGTGGGCGAGCAGGAACAGGGTCGAGAGCAGCGCGAGGGCGGCCAGCGGGAAGGCCACTTTGAGCAGTGACACCATGCGCGAATAGCGGTCACGGGCGATCATGGTGCGATGCGTTTCATGAGTGTGCAAATATGTCCGTATCGGGCCAGCCGTCGAGGTCAAGCTTGGCCCGCATGGGGAGGAAATCATAGCAGGCCTGAGCGGTTTCCATCCGCCCTTCGCGTACCAGCATCACGTTGAGCGCATCGCGCAGTTTGTGCAGGTAAAGGACGTCAGAGGCGGCATAGTCAATCTGGGCTTTGGTCAGCTTTTCCGCGCCCCAATCGCTGGATTGTTGCTGCTTGGAGATATCGACGCTCAGGAGTTCCTGTAGCAGCTTTGCCAGCCCATGACGGTCTGTGTAGGTGCGGATCAGGCGGCTGGCGATTTTGGTGCAATAGACGGGTGCGGTCAGCACGCCGAACGCACACAGCATTGCGGCGATGTCAAAGCGGCCATAGTGGAAGAGTTTAAGCACATTCGGATCGGCGAGCAGGCGGCAGAGGTTCGGGGCTTCCGTCTGGCCGCGCGCGATCTGGACCAGATGGGCATGGCCATCGCCCGAGGAGAGTTGCACCAGACACAGGCGGTCGCGGTGCGGATGCAGGCCCATCGTCTCGCAATCAATCGCAACTTCTGGCCCCAGATCGAGGCCGTCGGGAAGGTCATTTTGGTAAACTTTGTTTGTCATGGCTCATTCTATACAGGGCGGGTGGAACAGGGGGAAGTGGCCCGCGCCTAGCTCGGCAGGATCGTGTCGATGGCGGGGCGCGGGAAGCGGGTGAGCAGTGTCTCGATCAGGAGGTGGCAGGTGTGGCCTGACCAGTTTGCAGGCAGCAGGGCGCGGGGCAGTGGTGGATGGCGCAGAACAATTCGCCGCCAGTTGTGCACCAGCAAGCAGCGCAGCGTTGCGGTCTGGAGCGGGGTAAGCGTGTCGATTTGCATCATGAGTTCCACCTGTCGCAAGGCGGGGAGCAGGGCCGCATATTCAGCCTCCAGCATCAGGGGGGCGATCTGGGCGCGGAGCCATTCCGGTGCATTGGTACCCTCAAGCACCAGCGCAGTTGGTGGTACGGCTGCTTGTGCGCCTGTCATATAGATCCGCGGCAGGAGGGGCAGCATCCCGTGGAACGTCTGGTGATGCTGTGTCTCGGCATCTTGGGTGAGGACGAGCTTCCAATCTTCGTCGGAGGAGCTGGCACTTGCGTAGATGCGCGCGCTTGCCTGTGTTGTTTCTGAGCGGCCAAGGGGTGTCAGGCAATGTTGTCCCGTGCGGCCTGTCTTCGCGGATGAGATCCATCCATCATTGCGCAGGCGGTGAAGGGCCACGCGCACAGCCTCGGGGCGGATATCCATCTCGGTCATCACGGCGGAGAGGGTCGGCCCGTCGATAATGCTGCCTTCTGCCTGCGCCAGATCGCCAAAAAGTGTGACCATCAGGGACCAGACCCGATGGCTGCCCAGCGCGAGGAGGGCTGTTTTTGTCTGATTAAAGGTGTCTGCGGGCATCCGGGTCGTCCGTTGGAGAATTTTCCTATGTATAGGGGGCAATGGGGTGCAGTGCCAATCCTATGCGCCGCCTTCCATGGTCTGAATTATCGTCAGGAACGGGCCGTATTTCGGTCATATTCGCCAGCTATTGTTTCCAAAAGTAAAAGAAAGAGCAGTCATGGAAACGATTATAGGTGTTCAGTCACAGCACGATATAATTGGAATCGGGACGAGCTTGCCGTAGGCCAACGCGAAATTGCTCGGCTCTGGAGCGTTGACGAGCGTACTGTCAAACGCGAAATGGCTAAGCTTCGTGCCCTTGGATGGCTAGTCGTACATAGACAGGGGGCCCGGGGGCGGGTAACGCAATATGGGTTGAGCGTGGAACGTATTCTGGAGACAACAGAACCAACATGGCAAAATGTCGGGCCGTATTTCGATCTGCGCATGCACGGTGGTCCAGTTTCTACTGATATTGTGGCGCTCCCTGTTAAAGGTCATGTTGCTGCACCAGAAATTTCTGAAGGGTCGGAATGGGCGCTGGCACATGCCATTTTACACCGGGAAAATGAGGGGCTTTATGGAAGCTGGATTCAGGCTCTAACAAGGGCGGGTAGGGCAGGGGGGCGGCTGTTGCTCCGCGCGCCGAGCAGATTTCACGCCGCTTATGTCCAGACACATTTGACTGCCCGAATCCTCACGGCTGTTCAGGCCGTCGACGGTGATGTCTCCGAAATTGCTGTCGTCCTATAGGGCGGCCTGCTCGTAGAAATTGGCGATCCATTCTGCCAACGCGTTCATGTCTGTCTCTTCTGTGAGAGACGCCGCAGCTTTCTTTGCAACATGATGGCCAATCTCATCCGCGAAGGCATCGAGCAAGGCAGCAATAAACGGTCCCGTCATTTCAGGATGGTATTGTGTGGTGAGGACGTGCTTGTTGATTGCAAAGCCAGCAATCTCGCAGCCCTGCGTGCGCGCCACAAGCTGTGCATCTTGAGGCAAGGAGGCAACTTGCTCTTTGTGTGCAGCATAAAATGGAACGGGGGAGGTCTTTCCCATAAATTGCGTCTCGATGCGTCCCAATACCCAGCCATCAGGATTGGGTATGATATCCGATCCTAATGCTTTTGCGATGACTTGATGGCCAAAGCATGCCCCGAACAGAGGGAGCCTTTTCTCCACCGCTTCGCGCACAAGGCTTTCGAGCTTAGGAATCCATGCTTCCTCATCATGGACTGAGGCGGGGCTCCCTGTGATCAGCAATCCGTCAAAATTCAGCGTTCTCGGGAAAATACCGTCCTTGATCGAAAAGACCTCGAACGCCCAGTCCGGCCTGACGCCCCACAACAACTCCGAGAACTTTTGTCCATCTCTTGGATGTGCATGCGCAAATGCGCTTTCATCCGTGTTGGTCATCAGAATAGCCAAGCGCATAAAGTTTTCCTTTACATGTGAACAATGCCACTTAGTATATTTTTACATATTATAATTATATGCACCACAAGAATTGCCGGAGGGCTTATGACTGTTTGGATACCCGATGACGATGGTCATGCCGATCTCTCCTCCCACGACAGATTTTCCAATGGGGCGCCGCACAACACCTTTGCCCGATTGCGCCGTGACGATCCTGTCTTTTGGACGGAATACGCACAAGGGACAGGGTTTTGGTCGATCACGCGGCATGAAGATATTACGGCTCTAAACAGGCAGAGCGCATTGCTTTCCTCTGCCCACGGTATCCGGATTGAGGACCAGTCCCCCGAAGAAGTCATTGCGCGCCGCACCTTTCAGGAAACAGACGGGGCGGATCATATGGGTACGCGTATTAAAGTGGCCAAGGCGTTTTCCAAGCCTGTGATAGCGGGATTTGAAGCGCAGATACGTGAGCTATGTGTCGAGATTTTGGATGAGGCTTTGCCAAAGGGAACTTTTGACGCCACCAAACTGATTGCGCGGGAACTGCCCATGCGGATGCTGGGGCGTATTCTTGGGACGCCTGAAGAAGATTTGCCGTGGCTGGTGGAGAAGGGCGATGCGCTGATCGCCAACACTGATCCTGATTTTACCGATCATGTGCTGGATAAAATGACCACGGACGAGTTTCGTCTAATGCCATTCAACTCCCCTGCGGGGGCCGAGCTTTATGTTTACGCCAAAGATTTGATGGCGCGGAAAAACGCGGCGGGGGACACCAACGGTATATTGCATATGATCATGCAGCCGGGGCCAGACGGCAGCGTGATTTCAGATGAGGAGTTTCGCAACTTCTTTTGTCTGCTCGTTGCGGCGGGCAATGACACCACACGCTATTCTATCGCGGCAGGGCTACAGGCGATGTGCCATCAGCCTGAACTGTTGGACCAGATGAAGAACGGCACGGTTTGGGATACGATGGCAGACGAGGTGATCCGCTGGGCCACGCCTGCGCTTTACTTCCGCCGCACCGCGACGGCCGATTTTGAACTACATAGAAAGACGATTAGAGCGGGCGACAAGGTCGTCTATTGGTTTGCCTCCGGCAACCGCGACGAGGCGGCATTTGACGGCCCGATGCGCGTTGATCTGGCCCGTACGCCGAACAAGCATTTGTCATTCGGGCAGGGGGGCCCGCATGTCTGTCTGGGCATGTGGTTGGCCCGCCTCGAAGTGCGCGTGTTGTTTGAGGAACTGTCCAAACGCATATCGGGGATCGAGGCTGCTGGCCCGCATAAATTCCTGCGTTCAAATTTTGTGGGGGGGATCAAATCCCTGCCTGTCACTGTCCATATGTCTTGAGGGAGACCCGACTGATGCCTGACCGTTTGCGTGCTATTTTCTGTGACCATCTGAGCCTGATACGGGGCAAATACCTGCCCGCGTCCAAGATCGGGGATGATGAGACGCGGTTCTGCCGCTCCACTTTCGGGGTGCATTTTGACCGCGATTTGTTGCCGTCCCCTGGCTCAATGATGATGGAAGGACTTCCTGACATGGAGTTGCGCTGGAAGGCTGCCGACATCCGCGACAGCTGGCACAAGGGGACCAAGATTGTAATGGGTGATCTCTATGATCATGCGGGTGGGCCGCTGGAGGTGTGTCCGCGTGGGGCACTTAAACGCGCGATTGCAGCGTGGGAAGCCAAGGGGCTGACGCCGAAGATCGGGATTGAGTTGGAGGCCTTTGCCTTCCAGCGCGCGGATGACGGAACGCTTGTTCCCTATGACGCGCCGGGTGCTGTGGTTTATGGCACGGGACCCACGACGGACCCGCGCGGGTTCAATGATGCGATCTGGGAGCGGGCGACAGCGCTTGGCTTTAACATCGACATGCTTACGGCGGAATATGATGCGCCACAGTTTGAATATACGCTGACATTTGATGACGCGCTCAAGGCGGTGGATGACATCGTGCTGTTCCGCTTGCTCGCGCGCGAAGTGGCGCTGGAGCATGGAATTGTGCTGAGTTTTATGCCCAAGCCGATTGAGGATGCGGGCGGTTCTGGCATGCACATCAACTTTTCCTTTGTGGACAAGAACGGGAATAATGCCCTGTCCAAGGATGGCAAGAGCGGCCCTAAACATATGAGTGATCTGGCGCGCGGATGTGTGGCTGGGCTGGTGCAACATCATCGTGGATTGGCGGCATTGGTGGCGCCCACTGCGCTCAGTTATAAGCGGCTGCAACCCGCAAGCCTGTCTGGATATTGGCGCAACTGGGGTGGGGATCACCGCAATGTGACGACGCGGGTCAGTGGTGAGGGCGGCGTCAAAGCGCGGCTTGAACATCGCATGGCGGATGCCTCGGCCAACCCCTATATCGCAGCTGCTGCGGTGTTGCAGGCGGCGCTGTTGGGTGTGGAGAAAAAATATCCGTTGATTGCGCCAGAAACTAGCGACGGATTTGAGCAGACCGACGCAAATGAGGGTGTCGCGGCAGACCTTGCAGGGGCGATTGCTGATCTGGCCGCTGACACTCCTTTGGGCGATGCGGTGGGTCGGATGCTGGTGGATAATCAACTGTTCATGCGCACGGCAGAAGTTGAGAAGACGTCCGCCATGGACGAGATCAGCCTGCGCAATTTTTATATTCCGTTTTTGTGAGGAGCACGCGATGAAAGCGACATGGATCCTGCCTGATGGCAGCACGAAAACCGCTGAAGTGGTCGAGGGTGTCTCCCTGATGGAAGCTGCGGTCGCCAACAATATCCCTGATATCGAGGGGGCCTGTGGCGGCTGTTTGTCCTGTGCAACCTGCCATGTTTTTGTCGATGAAGCATGGTTGGGTAAAGTAGGCGAAGTCGAGGTGTTCGAGGACGCCATGCTCGATTCCACCGATGTGGAGCGGACGGACGCCAGCCGTCTGTCGTGCCAGATCAAGATGAGTGCCGATCTGGACGGGATCACAGTCACTGTGCCAACGGTCTGAGTCATGGCATCGCAAGCGCGTCTGGTGATGGACACCATCCTGAGCAAGATCGACACAGGCACGCTCAACCCCGGTGATGTCATCGCCGAGGATGCTCTGATTGCCGAGCTTGAGATTTCGCGCACGCCGCTGCGTGAGGCGCTGTTGCAGCTCGAGGCGCACGGGTTGGTGACGCGCCAGCCGCGCAAGGGAGTGGTTGTGTTCAAGCCGACGCTTGAGGAATTCCTCGCCATTCTTGAAGTGCACGCAAAGCTGGAGGGGCAGGCGGCGGGGCTTGCTGCGCGGCGGTTGTCGCCTGCGCGGAGCGATGCCTTGCGCGGAATTGTGGATGCCTGTGCTGCGCATCATGCGAAACATGGTGATGGACATCCAAATGCGTACTATCAACTCAATCTCGATTTCCACCGCTTGGTGGGGGAGGCGTCGGGCAATCCATTTCTTCTGGATATGATAAAAGCCAACGCACGCAAACTGATGGCCTATTACCGCGCGCGGTACCGCACGGTTGGCGCGATCAAGGCATCGGCGTTGGAGCATGCAGAAATTGCTGAGGCGATCATCACGCGGCAAAGCGACGAGGCCGAAACTCTGATGACGCGGCATGTGCAGTTTGATCATGTGACAGCAATGGACCTGCTTGCGTCATTTGACTGATCCCCCGACCTCGTTATGAGCGATTTTGAGGTGAACGGGCGCGTATGGGCGATCTTTAGGCAGGCATAACAGAAGCGTTGCGGCTGCTCGTCACGCTGGACCGTGATCTGGTGGAGATCACGCTGCGCTCGCTTCAGGTGACCTTGACAGCGCTGGTGATTGGCTTTGCGATCGCGCTGCCGTTGGCGGCATTGCTTGCGGTGCGGCGGTTCCGGTTTCGGCCGTGTTGCCGGGGCTGTTGTTCACGCCCAAAGCGATGATTATTGCGCAAGTGATCATCATCGTGCCGCTCATTGCCAGCATCGCGCATCAATCCGTGCGGGATTTGTGGAGTGGATATCACGATTTACTGATTTCCATGAACGTGACCCAAGGCCAGAAAATGCGAACGCTATTGTGGGATGCGCGGCTGGCCTTACTCACCGTGTCATTGGCGGGTTTTGGTCGTGCGATTGGTGAAGTGGGCGCGATCATGATCGTGGGAGGCAACATTGATCACGCCACCCGCGTGCTAACCACAGCCATTGCATTAGAGACGGGTAAAGGGGATTTCGCACTTGCCTTGGGTCTTGGCATCATTCTCATTGGGCTGGCCATAACCGTGAACCTCGCGATCCACTGGCTCAGCCGTACGGAACAGGAGGGGCGCTGGTGAACCTCTTTCCACTTACAGTGCGCGGGGCAGATCACATGGGCCTGCGATGAGAACTATGCGGGCACGCGGCAGGGGTTCGTATTCCAGCGCCCTGTGATGTTGCGGCACAGCGCGTTGGGCTGGACGCGATGCTGGGCCGTATGACCACCAATCTGTCAGGTGGCGAGCAGCCAAAGCTGGCCCTTGCCAGCGCCATGATCGAAGCGACACAGGCGCTGTTTGTCAGCCGTGGGGATGACAGCGAGACCCATAAAATGGAGTTGGTACTCTGGCGGTCTGCCGCGTTGGACCCTGACGGGTTCGGGGAATGGTACAAGGCCGTTGGTGTAGGTGTGGGTGCGGCACTCAATACGGCATCAGGGCTTGATGCATATATCCTGCGTGACTGTGCAAGCTGGCTAAATTTTGGCAAAAAGGGCGGATTGGCGCTTTTGTTTTCAGGCGATCCTGTGCTGTTTAATCAATATGCCTATTTGCCTGTGAGCGCTTTGCGGCACAGCTATGTGAAGTCCGACCTTGCGATAAAGCTTGAGGTTTGGCCTACCTCGGCACGCGCGGCGGCGTTGATCAACACCTATGCGATCAATGGTGAGACGCTTTTTTACTTTTAATGCTACGCCTTGATACAGGCCACTTTGTGCTGTGGGGCGATTTCGTCGAGTGGCGGCTGTGCTGCTTTGCATGCGTCCTCCACAAAGGGGCAGCGCGAGGCAAAGCGGCAGCCCTTGGGTGGATCAAGTGGATTGGGGGGATCACCCGGAATGAGGAGCCGCTCGACTTTGCGCTTTTGGTCGACGCTTGGCACTGCTGACAGCAGCGCTTTTGTGTAGGGGTGTTTGGGGTTGTTAAAGAGGCTGAGGCGGTCAGCGTACTCAACAATCTTGCCCATATACATGACGGCGATGTGATCGCTCATGTGTTGCACCACGCCAAGGTCGTGGCTGATGAACAGATAGGTGAGGCCAAGGTCACGCTGGAGACGGCGCAGCAGGTTGAGAATCTGGGCTTGGACGGCGACATCCAGCGCGCTCACGGCTTCGTCGCAGATGATAAGTTCAGGGTTTGTTGACAGGGCGCGGGCGATGCCGATGCGCTGGCGCTGACCGCCAGAAAACTGGTGGGGAAAGAGCTTCATCTGTTCGGGGCGCAGGCCGACTTGCTCAAAGAGTTCGGCCACACGGGCAGGGCGCTCGGACACGGGCAGAGTGCCGATGCTGTCCATCGGCTCGCGTACAATCGCCTCGGCGCGCAGGCGTGGGTTGAGCGAGGAGTAGGGGTCTTGGAATATCACCTGCACTTTTGCGCGGGCTTGGCGTAGTTCTTCCGGCTCTAGGCCCAGAAAATCCTGACCGTCCAGATTGACTGTGCCGCCCGAGGCCTGCACCAGCCGCGCCACGCCAAGTGCAGCGGTGGTTTTGCCAGATCCTGACTCGCCAACAATCGCCAATGTCTCTCCGCGCTTCACCTCGAAGGAGACGTCGTCGACGGCATAGAGCCAGCTGCTGCGCCCCCAACTGCGTTTGATCGGAAAACGGATGGAGAGGTTTTTGACGTCAAGCAGTGCGGTCATAGTTGGTCAGCCTTCCAACAGGCGGAATGTTGTTCGCCAAAGGCCACTTCGGGCGGGCGCTGGCTGCGGCATTTGTCGTCGGCCATGTCGCAGCGGGAGGCGAAGAGGCAGGCATCGGCGCCGAAACTGGCAAGGGAAGGCACGATACCGGAGACTTCGGTTAAGTCAGGGCGCTCCTCTGTCAACTCGGCCAGCAAGTGCGGCACGCAGGAAATCAGCCCCTTGGTGTAGGGGTGGCGCGGGTGGTCAATGACGGGGTGGACGGGGCCGTCCTCTGCCTTGCGACCTGCGTACATCACAACCATGCGGTCGGCCATTTCTGCCACCGCACCCATGTCGTGGGTGATGAGGATAATGGCGGTGCCAGTCTCGCGCCCGAGGTCGCGGAGCAGGTCAAAAATCTGTGCTTGGATCGTGACATCAAGGGCTGTTGTTGGCTCATCTGCGATGAGGATTTTGGGGGAGCAGGCGAGGGCGATTGCGATCATTACGCGCTGGCGCTGGCCGCCTGACATCTGATGGGGATAGTCGCTGACACGCGCGGCAGCGTTTGGGATGCGCACGGCGTCGAGGAGTTCAGTCGCGCGGGTCCAAGCTTGCGCTTTGCTCATGCCTTTGTGACGACGCAAGACTTCGGCGATCTGCTCGCCCACGGTATAGACAGGGTTGAGCGAGGTCATCGGTTCCTGAAAGATCATCGAGATTTCATTGCCACGAATACCGCGCAATTCTGCATCGTTCATTTGGGCCATATCGCGGCCGTCGAAAAGGATGCGCCCCGATGCGACAGAGCCGACCCCTTCGGGTAGTAGTCCCATGATGGCCAGCGCGGTCATGGATTTACCGCAGCCAGACTCGCCCACGAAGCTGAGTGTTTCGCCTGCATGAAGCTCCAATGACAGGTCGTCGATTACGGGCGCTTGGCCCGAGCGCAAGGCCAATTCGATGCGCAGGTTTTCAACTTTTAGGAGCGGCTCTGTCATCGCTGTCTCAGTTTTGGATTGAGGGCATCGTTGAGGCCATCCCCGACCAGCGAGATCGCCAGAACTGTGATGAAGATTGCGACACCTGGAACTGTCACAGTGTAGCTCGCGTCGAGGATGTATTCGCGGTTGGAGCCGATGATCTGGCCCCAGCTTGCGACGTTGGGATCGGTGAGACCAAGGAAGGAAAGGCCCGCCTCGAACAGGATAGCGGAGCCCACCATAAGAGCGGCTTGCACGATGATTGGAGGTAAGGCGTTGGGAAGGATGACGCTAAAAATCAAACGTCCGTTTTTGACACCACCCGCACGCGCGGCGGTGACATATTCCAACTCGCGGATGCGCATGAATTCGGCGCGTGTGATGCGTGCCACGGCGGGCCAAGAGACGAGGCCGATGGCGAGGGTAATCATGGGCAGCGATGCGCCGAAGAGGGCGACGATAACCATCGAGAACAGGAGCGTTGGCAGCACTTGAAAGAACTCGGTCAGACGCATCAGCACTTCCTCTACCCAGCCACGATAGAATCCTGCCAGCGCTCCGACGGTGATGCCGATGGTGACAGTGACGATTGCCGCAGAGACGCCGACCGTGAGCGATACTTTTGCACCGTGGATGAGGAGCGACAGCAAGTCACGACCAAGGTAGTCTGTGCCCATTAGGTAGCCCTCTTCCCCCGGTGGGGTGAAGGGTATCCAGACCATGTCAAATGGGTCACCCGGATAGACGCGGGGGCCGATGATCGCGATGCCAATGATGGCGAGCAGGATGATCAGCCCCACGACAGCCGCGTGGTTGCGGCGGAACATCTCGAAAGCTTCCGAGAAGGGGGAGCGGGCCTTTGGTGGTGTTTCTTCGGAGATGCTCATGCGAATTCCTTAGGCGCGCAAGTCATGCGCGACCTCTGACGCGGGGATCAATCAACCGCATGACCAAATCAGTGAGCAGGTTGCCGATGATGACGACCAATGCGGAGAAAAACAGAATGCCCAGAATGGTGGGTGTGTCGCGGGCGAGGATGGAGGTGAGGGCAAGCTGGCCCAAGCCGGGCCACGAGAAGACAGTTTCAACCAGAACAGCGCCTGATATCACGGCGGAAAATTGTAGACCTGCCAAAGTTACAACGGGCGGCAGGGCGTTTTTGAGCGCGTGTTTAAGCGTGACTTCGCGCGGGGTCAGACCCTTTGCCTTGGCGGTGCGGACATAGTCACTGCCGAGAACTTCGAGCATCGAGGCACGCGACAGGCGGGAATAGAGAGCAAGGAAGATCGAGCCGAGGGTGATGACGGGCAGAACCATGTGGTGCGCTACATCCAACGCCTCGACAAAGAAGTTACCCTCAACCGTGACATCGGACATGCCAGCAACAGGGAAAAGCGGAATTTTCAGCGAGAAGGCGATTAAGAGCAGGATGCCTGTCCAAAAGACAGGTGCTGCATAGCCGAAAAGGGCAAAAAAGGTGACGAAATAATTGGCGATCCCGTTCGGGTGACGGGCGGAGAACACTCCCAGCAGCACGCCAATCACGAGGGCGAGGATTTGCGCAGTGACGACCAACAACAGCGTCGCGGGCAGACGCTCGAAAATAAGATCAGTAACAGGTGTGTTGTAAAAATAGGAGTAACCCAGATCAAAACTCAGTACGCGGCCAATATATGCAACGAGCTGTACAAAGAAGGGTTGGTCGAGGCCGTATTCACTACGGATTTGTTCCATCAATTCGGCATCGGCACCGCCCATCGAGGCGGCGATTGTATCGGCCACATCACCGGGGGCGAGGTTCATCATGCTGAAATTCAGCACCAGCACGGCGATAAGCAGCAAAGCGGCATAGGCGAGCCGCTGGAGTATCGTGATCAGGATATGCATAAAACCCAAGCGTCAGGAGGAGTGCCTGCCCCGATGATACGGGACAGGCAAAAGTGCGATTACTCTTTGAGGTACACAAGGTCATAAGGAGAGCTGGACGCCCAGATGCCCAATGGCGGATTGCCGACCTTGTTCGAGTAGGCCGTGTGATAGGGCAGAGTGTTGGTCCAATAGACGGGCAGGTCCTCTGCCAGAATTTGCTGGAACTCCGAGTAGAGGGCGGCGCGCTTGGCAGGATCAATTTCCTTGCCTGCCATTTCCATTAGCTCGTCAATCTTGGGGTTCACATACTGCTGGGTGTTGGACCAGATCACACCGGGTTTGATGTTTTGCGATGAATAAGTCCGGTGCACACCGATCACTGGATCGCCCCAGTTGAACACAGTATCCCAAGTCATATCAAAGTTGTGGTTGGAGATTTTTTGCGCCCATGTCGGGAAGTCCACGAAGGAGTTTACGTTCACGTCGATGCCGACTTTTGACAGGGATGCCTTGGTGAATTCCGCCTGCGGCTTTGTCGTGGGGTTGCCGTAGTCGATGGTCAGGCTGAAGCGGGTGCCGTTGGCATCCTTGGGGAAGCCTGCCTCATCCAGCAAGGCGTTGGCTTTGTCCAGATCAATGTCATAGCCATTCACGCTGTCATCATAGAGCGGCGAGCCGGGGTGGATGCCTGTCTTGGCGTCTTGGGAAATACCCTGCATTAGCGCGTTCAGAATGAACTTTTTGTCGATGGCATAGGCGATTGCCTGACGTACTCGTTTGTCTGAAAGCGGCCCTTCGGAACCTGTGTTGAACGCCAACCAGTTGAGCGCACCAATCGCGGCATAGCCTTCGTCCGTGACGGTCAGGTTCTCGTTTTCCTTCATCCGCGCAATGTTGCGCACGACGTTTTCAAAGGTAGTCATGTGAAGTTCGCCGTTCTCCATGCCGATGGCACGCGACGAGGCGTCCTTGATGATGCGGTAAACGATGCGATCAAGATAGGGGCGACCGTCGATGAAGAAGTCTTCATTGCGCTCGAGTACAATATTCTGGTCGCGTGTGAATTCCACCAGTTTGAAAGGGCCGGAGCCAACAACATTCTCGCTGTTTTGCGGATGGGTTTTGGGATCTTGGCCGTCACCGTACACATGCTTTGGAATGATGGGGAGCAGTTGGCTCGACATCGCCAGCAGGAGCGCGGGGTGTGGCTGGCTCAGATTGAGGACAGCGGTATGCTCGTCTGGTGTATCAACCGAAGTGACAACGCCAAACATGGATTTAAACGGGTGGTTTTCCTGTACGGTCTTAACGGAAAACGCGACATCCTCTGAGGTGATCGGCGCGCCGTCGTGGAAGGTCGCCCCTTTCACCAGATTGAGGGTCATTTTCAAACCATCATCAGAAAAGCCCCAGCTTTCGGCGAGATAGGGTTGCGGGGTCCAGTCTTCGTCATAGCGCAGGGGGGCGGCGAACAGTTGCGCGCCTGGCGCACCCGTAGCAATGCCCGATTGAACGGCAGGGTTCAGGTGGCGCGGTGTTTGCGCCATGGCGTGGATTAATGTGCCGCCGCGCACCGGCTCTTCGGCCTGCGCGGTGAACGCGATGCTGACCAGCGCAGTGGCCGCCAGCAGTGATTTGAAGTGTTTGGTCATGAGTTCAGACTCCCCAAGTGTGAATAGTTGAGGAAAGGCTAACGCAGGGTCATACCCACACAAAACAGTTTTTCTAAACCCAGTTAGTACATTTTTTAGGGGATGTGGGCAAAGGTTCAGGGGAGCCGGACCGCCATTTGTTCAAACCCGCCGTTGGCGCGAACGGTTTCACAATGGCTGTGGAAATCTATAACGGCGCGGGGTTGGCGCATCCGCGCTTGGGTCACGAGGCCGAACTGACGTGGGGTGACCGCATCGCGCAAGGGCACCGCACGAAATCCGCCGCGGTCATCCAACACGGCCAGCGGTTTCGCGTTGAGCAGGGTAAACCCAAGATTGGCGGCAACCATAGTGCGGATCATTGCAACCGAGGAGGAACTGTGGACCACTTGCACCTCTAGCCCCACTTTGCGGAAAAAGCTGGAGTAATAGGAGCGTGTGAGCGGCAGGTTTAATTCGATCATCGGCTTTTGGGCCAGCTCGGCCAAACTCACACTGGGGCGTTGAGAGAGGGGATCATCCGCTGATAACAGAGCGAACAGGGGCAGGTCGATCAGGTGGTGAAAGTGCTGCCCGTTGCCGACAACTTCGCGGTAGGTAAAAGCCAGATCGGCACGGCCTTCGTCCAGATCGCGCACAACGGTGTCCATGTTTCCTTCAACCATTTCGAAACGGATGCCAGGGTACTGGCGCTGGAATGTTGCAATGGCATGGGGCAGGAAGATCGCGGCAGCGGCAGCGAAACAGGCAAGTCTGATTGTCCCGCTTGAAGTGCCACCGATGGCGCCCAACTCACTCTGAAACTCGCGAAAGGTGCAGAGAAAGTCACCGATCAGCGTGAGGCACTGCTGTCCTGCGGAAGTAATCATCAGCCCCTTGGCAGGGACACGGGTAAACAGATCAAACCCCATGTCGGTTTCCAGCGCGTCAATCGCCGCCGTGATCGAGCTTTGCGAGATGTTGAGATCGGCGGCAGCGGCTGCGATGGAGCCTGTCCGTCCCGCCGCCTCGACATAGCGGAGTTGTTTGATGGTCAGGCTGGTCATGCGCTTCCCCCAAGAAATGTGGTTACTGGGGCAGTTAAATCCAGTTTGTAGTGGGAAGCAAATTCAATAGCGTTTGGGGAGTAGATAAATTCAGGAGCAGATGATGATCACAATTTATAACGCCAAAAAGATCATCACCATGAACCCGGCCCATGCGCATACAACCCATGTCGCTGTGCGGGATGGCAAGATCCTTGGAACGGGTCCGCTGGAAGACCTCAAAGGCTGGGGCGAGTATACGCTGGACGAGCGGTTTGCGGACAAGGTCCTGATGCCCGGTTTGATCGAGGCGCATAGCCACCTGATGGAAGGATCGCTTTGGGCTTACACCTATGTAGGGTTCTTTGATCGTATGTCGCCAGAGGGGGATATGCAGAAAGGGTGCAAAAACCTTGAGGAGGTTCTGGCCAAGCTGAAAGAAGCGGAGGCCAAAATTGAGGACCCCGACGCGCCGATGCCTGCATGGTCGCTCGACCCGATTTACTTCGACAACGTGCGCGTGACGCGCCACGACCTTGATCAGGTGTCCTCGACGCGGCCTATCGGGATTATGCATGCTTCGGGTCATATCCTCAACGTGAACACCAAGGCGCTGGAGCTTGCAGGTCTTATGCGGACGGGCGTGAACCATGATGGTGTTCCTTTGGGCAAAGACGGGATGCCGCTGGGCGAATTGAAGGGGCCGGATGTGATGACACCTGTCTCTCCCCATGTAGGATTTGACCGTGATATGCTCGCCTGTGACGAGACAGGTATGCTTCGCTTTGGAAAATTATGCGTGCGCGCGGGGGTGACCACCGCCACTGATCTGGCGAACAAGCTGCCTGAGGAAGTGGTCAATCTGTTCACCGAAGTCTCGGGGCGCAAGACCTATCCGACGCGGATCGTTTCCCTGCGTTATCACCACGGCGTCAGCCCGCAAGAGTTGATTGAACATGCGGAGGCATTGACTGTCAAAAGCACGGATATGATGCGGTTGGGGAAGATCAAAGTTGTTGTTGATGGCTCTATCCAAGGGTTCTCAGCACGGCTGCGCGAGCCGGGGTATTTCAATGGGGCCCCCAACGGGCTGTGGTATATCTCTCCCGAACATCTGGCCTATATTCTGGAACATGCGTTGGAGAAGGGTCTGCACGTCAACACCCATACCAATGGCGATCAGGCGACGCAGCTTGTGATCGAGACGATGACAGAGGCGCTCAAAAAGCATCCAAGCCCCGACCATCGCTTTGTTTTGCAGCACTGCCAGTTGGCAGATGCCGCGCAATTCCGTAAGATCGCCAAGCTGGGTTTATGCGTGAACCTCTTTGCCAACCACCATTTCTATTGGGGGGACGAGCACTACAAACTGACTGTCGGGCCAGAGCGGGCGGAGCGGATGAATGCCGCGGGTACAGCGCTGCGTGAGGGGGTGCCGATGGCGATCCATTCGGATGCGCCGATCACGCCATTAGGGCCGTTGTTCACTGGCTGGTGTGCAGTGAACAGGCTCACCGCGTCTGGCCGCACTTTGGGCGAGGCGGATAAGATCAGCGTCGATGAGGCGCTTTATGCGATCACGCTGGGCGCGGCCTACACGCTGCACATGGATCAGGAGATTGGCAGCATCGAGGCCGGCAAGAAAGCAGATTTCGCCGTGCTGGAGGATGATCCAGAAGCGATCGGCGGTGACAAGCTCAAGGACGTGCGTGTTTGGGGAACGGTCCAAGGCGGGCGCGTGTTTGCGGTGGCCGATATATGACGCTGCCTGTCACGGTGCTCAGCGGGTATCTGGGCGCTGGTAAGACGACATTGGTTAACCAGATGTTGCGCAATGCTGACGGCAAGCGGCTGGCGATTATGGTCAACGAATTTGGTGATTTGCCGATTGATGCTGATTTGATCGAGGCGGAAGGCGATGACCTCATTGCGCTCGCTGGGGGATGTGTCTGTTGCAGCTATGGCGATGATCTCACGGCGGCGCTGGCGCAGATGGCCGCAGTGCAACCGCCCCCCGATCATATCGTGCTTGAGGCCAGCGGCGTAGCCCTTCCCGGTGCAATAGCAGCGAGCCTGTCGTTGATGGCGCGGATCGAGACAGCGGGGGTCGTGGTGCTGGCCGATGTGGGCCAGATCGACCGGCAGTTGGCCAATGATTATATCGGTGACACGGTGGTTCGGCAGTTGGAGGCGGCTGATCTGGTGATCCTGACAAAGGGCGATATCGCCAGCAGCGACCAGATGGCACAAGCTGGCAAGACCGTCAGTGCGCATACGCGTGGCGCCGCGATTATCGAAGCGGCGCAGGGGTATTTGCCTTTGGATGTGGTGCTGCACCCATCGCAAGTGAGTGCGCCGCAAGTGGGGCAGGCCCATGGCAATGCCGCGGGTCTGGTGAGTGAGGTTGCTTATCCCGAGATGATGCAAGACGCACAGACCTATGCAAAATCCCTTGCTGAGCGTGGGCAGGTTATCCGCGCAAAGGGGCACCTTCTGACGTCTCATGGTATGAAGACTGTGCAGGTTGTGGGCGACAGTTGGGATGTCCACACCGCCCCGAAAAATGCGCAGGTCGGTGTAGTGATTATCAGCCTGAAAGAAGCGGCGCTGGCCTAGTCCTCAAAGACGGCCATGCCGAGCCATTCGGCGATGAGGGCGGGGGTTTTCTCGCCCTCAATCTCAATGGTGAGCAGGTTTTCACGGAGCAGATTGGTTGGCCCTTTGGCGGTGACCTTTTGCAAGGTGAAGCGCCCGCGCAGACGACTGCCTGCCAAGACGGGCTTGAGAAACCGCAGCTTGTTCATGCCATAGTTGATGCCCATCACCTGACCGGGCAGCATGTTGAAACAGTCGTAGGCAAAGCGGCTGGCCAGCGACAGCGTCAGGAAGCCATGCGCAATCGCCCCGCCAAAAGGCGTCTCGACGGCGGCACGCTCGGGGTCGATGTGAATCCACTGTTCGTCATGTGTAGTCTTGGCGAATTGGTCGATCATCGCCTGATCGACAGTGATCCAGTTCGAGACACCAACTTCGGTCCCGATGAGTTTCTCGCTTGCGGTGAGGGCGGTATCGCGTGCGGACATATCTGTGCCTCCTTTATGATGGATCAGCGGACACGCGCACCATGCGCTTGCCCTTGTTGTTGCCGTTCAGCAAGCCGATGAGGGCGGCGGGAGCGTTCTCTAGGCCCTCCACAATATCCTCGGTCACTTTGAGTTGGCCGCGCTCGATCATGCCTTGCATGGCGCGGACCGCCTTTGCATCATTGTGGGCGAAATCCATTACGATGAAACCTTCCATCTTGAGGCGCTTTACCACAATCGCACCTGGCAGGTTGCGTGGGCCAGTGGGGGATGTGCTCTCGTACTGGCTGATCGCACCACAGCACACAACGCGGCCACGTTCGTTCATCAGGTTCAGTGACGTCTCTAGAATGGTGCCGCCAACGTTGTCGAAATACACATCGACGCCTTCGGGGCAGGCGGCACGCAATGCTTTGAACAAGCCATCCGCGCGGTAGTCGATGCAGGCGTCAAAGCCGAGTTCTTTTACGACCCAGTCACACTTCTCTTGTCCACCAGCGATGCCGACAACGCGACAGCCCAATGATTTGGCGATCTGCCCGACATAGCCGCCGACAGAGCCAGCGGCGGCAGAGACAAGCACAGTCTCGCCCGGCTGTGGCTGACCGATGGACATGAGGCCGTGATAGGCGGTTTTGCCAGCAATCCCAAAGACCGACATGAGGTGCGACAGGGTTGGGACCTTGGGCAGTTTCTGGACCTTGTGCGCGGGCATGGTGACAAAGTCTGACCATGTCGCCTCCGCGGCCACGATATCACCCACGGCGAGGCGAGGGGAGTTGGACTGTGCCACTTCGCAAATTGCATAGGTCGGCATCGGGTCGCCAGCGTTGACAGCAGCGCGGTAGGTCGCCCCCTGCATCCAAGAGCGGTTGGCTGCGTCGATGGACATGAGGATCACGCGCAGCAGCACTTCGCCCTCGGCTGGGGTCGGCATATCGGTCTCGGTCATTTTGAAGTTGTCGGGCGTCAGCGCCCCTTTTGGCAATTCGGCAACGACGATCTGGCGGTTTGTCATTTTATAGTCCTTACTTGGGAGAATTGATTTGAGAGGATGAGATATGAGTAACGAGGCACGGCAGCACAGATTTTCGCCCCCGAAGGGCGCTTGCGATATCCTGTTGATCCGTCACGGTGAGACGCAGGCGGCCAAGCGGGGCGAGATGTTTCCCATGGTTGAGGGGCAGGGTGATCCTGCCTTGCGACCCGAGGGAGAAGCGCAGGCGCTGGCAGTTGCAGAGCGGCTCAAGCATGAGGCTATTGATGCGATTTACGTGACCACGATGCAGCGAACGCACCAAACGGCTGCGCCTTTGGCGGCTGCCTTGGGGATTACGCCGCGGGTTGAGGCAGACCTGCGCGAGGTTTTTCTGGGCGACTGGGACGGTGGCGAATTTCGCTTCCGTGCGGCGGAGAATGACCCCGCGATCCAACGTGCGCGCGAGAAAGAATGTTGGGGCGAGTTGCCTAATGCCGAGACATTCGAGCAGTTGCAGACCCGCGTGATGCGCGGATTGCACCGTATCGCAGAAGCTCATCCTGACCAACTTGTCGCTGTGGTTGTGCATGGTGGTGTGGTGGGAGCAGCGCTGTCTGGTGTGACAGGATCGCGTAACTTTGGCTTTAACGGTGCCGACAACGGCTCGATCAGTCGCGTTGTGATCGGGCCGGAGGGGATGGTCCTGCGCGGGTTCAACGATGTGGCGCACCTCTGAGGCGCGCCACGTTTTTTTTGGGGTGAGGAGGGTCACTCCACGTCCAGTACAACTTTGCCTTGTACCTTGCGGTCCATCATCAGATTGAGCGCATCAGCGGCTTTCTCGAGTGGGAAGCGGGCGGAGATGCGCGGCTTGATCTGACCGTCTTTGTACATGCGGAACAGATCGGCCATGTTCTCCGCATGCAGGTCCGGCTCGCGTAGTGTGTGTGCGCCCCAGAAGACACCGACGATCTGGCAACCTTTGAGTAGCGTCAGGTTGAGCGGAATTTTTGGAATGCCAGCAGGGAAACCCACGACAAGGAATCGACCCTTCCATGCGAGTGCGCGCACGGCAGGTTCGGCATAGGCACCCCCAACAGCGTCATAGACAACATCGACACCGTCACCGCCAGCGAGCTTTTTGATCTCGGCAGAGAACGCTTTTTGCGCATCGCGGTCATCCATGTCACGGGTATATATGATTGTCTCGTCCGCGCCGAGGTCGCGGCAGAACTGTGCCTTTTCCTCTGACGAAACAGCAGCAATCACCCGCGCCCCGGCAGCTTTTCCAAGCTCGATCGCAGCTGCACCAACGCCGCCTGCCGCACCAAGGATGAGCAGCGATTCGCCCGCCTTGATCTCGGCACGGTTTTTCAGCGCATGGTGTGAGGTGCCATAGGTGAGTACCAAACAGGACGCTTCGTCATAAGGCATGGCATCAGGGATTTTCATAACGCGTTCGGCGTCCATAACGATATGCGTGGCAAAGCCGCCAAAGCCCGACATGCCCAACACGCGGTCGCCCACTTTAAAGGCTGTGACGGCCTCACCCACAGCCTCGATCTCGCCTGCGACTTCACCACCTGGTGCAAAGGGGCGCGGCGGCTTCATCTGGTACATATCCTTGATAATCAGGGTATCGGGGAAGTTCAGGCCCGCAGCATGGATGCGAATACGCACCTGCTTTTTGGATGGCTCTGGCGCCTCCATTTCAGTAAGTTTCAGCGTCTCCGGCCCACCGGGCTCATGGCTCAACATTGCTTTCATCAGGGCGTCTCCTTGAGGTGATTTGGCTCTTAAAGGGCCAGTGCAACTCTTACTTGTCAATCGAATTTCGACATGCAATTCTGCTCTGCGGAATGGTGACCCGCAAGAGGCCACATCCGTTCAACGGGAGGAATAGCGATGTCTGACACGCAATCGACAAACGAATTTCGCAGCGAATTGTGCGACTGGCTGGAGGCGAATTGCCCTGCCGAGATGCGCGGCGGCGGCGCCACAGAGGATGGCATCTGCTGGGGTGGCAAGAACTGGGTGTTCACTTCAGACGCGCAAAAGACGTGGTTGGAGCGCTGTGCCGCCAAAGGCTATACCGTGCCAACATGGCCCGTTGAATATGGTGGTGCTGGCCTGACCCGCGATCAGGAAAAGATATTCCAAGAAGAGATGAATCGCATTGATGCGCGCAGCCCTTTGCAGAGCTTTGGCATCTGGATGCTTGGACCTGCCTTGTTGCACTTTGGCTCTCACGAGCAAAAGCTGCACTACCTCCCGCCGATTGCGCGCGGCGAAGTGCGCTGGTGTCAGGGCTATTCCGAGCCGGGTGCAGGGTCTGATTTGGCCAATGTGCAAACCTATGGTGAGGATAAGGGCGATCACTGGTTGGTGAATGGCCAGAAGATCTGGACTTCATATGCTGACAAAGCTGATCAGATTTTTGCACTGGTGCGCACGGATCGTGAGGCCAAAAAGCATCTGGGGATTTCCTTCTTGTTGATCGACATGGAGGACGCAGGCGTCGAAACGCGGCCGATCAAGATGATCAGCGGCATCTCTCCCTTTTGCGAGACATTCTTTACCGATGTGAAAGTGCCGAAGGACCGCATCGTTGGTACGCCGAACCGTGGCTGGGACGTGGCGAAATATCTGTTGACGCATGAGCGCGAGATGATCTCCGGCTCTGGTGCGTTGGAGGCGGGTGGCCGTGCTTTGGGTGCTGTGCTGACTGATACGCTTGACCAGTTGGATGCGACATTGAAGGCAGACGCGATGCGCTGTGAGATTGATGCGTTGGCCATGGGACTGACGTTGGAGCGGTATAAGGACCAGTCCGAAGCAGGGCAGGGCGCGGGTGATGCCTCCGCCATGCTGAAATACATGGGGACTGAGCTGAACAAACAGCGCAATGAATTGATGATGACGGCGGGTGGCTCTGCAGCACTCGAATGGGACGGCGATGTGGGCAACCGTGCGGGCGATTGGCTGCGTACCAAAGCCAACAGCATTGAGGGTGGCACATCCGAAGTCATGCTCTCCATCGTGTCACGCCGCGTATTGGGACTGCCAGCATGAACAAGCTTGTGATGACCGAAGAAGAAACCATGCTCAAAGACATGGCGCGCGGGTTTCTGGATGGGGCGGCGCCTGTCGCTGCGTTTCGTAAGATGCGTGATGAAGGCCAGACCCATGATGCCAAACTCTGGAAAGAGATGGCGCAGATGGGCTGGGCCGGTGTGCTGGTGCCCGAGGATGCCGGTGGTTCTGACATGGGGTTTGCTGCGGCCAATGTGATTGCGGGGGAGATGGGTAAGACACTGGTGGTCTCGCCGTTTCTCAGCACTGCTGTAATGGCGGCGACAGCCTTGCGCCAAGTCAGCGATGCACGGGCGATGGAGGCTTTGACCAAGATCGCAAGCGGCGATGTGACCTATGCGCTGGCAGTGGATGAAGGGATCAAACATGATCCTGACGCGACTACGCTGGAAGCAAAAGCGGATGGAAACGGGTTTCGCCTGACGGGCAAAAAGACATTTGTTGTTGACGGGGCTATGGCGGACCGTTTGCTGGTGCTGGCAAAGACGGCGGATGGTTTGACGCTGTTTGATATTCCTGCGGACCGTGCAGGTATCACGCGGACGAAGTCCAACATGATTGATGCACGCGATGCAGCCAAGATTGATTTTGATTATGTCGAGGCCACGGGCGATGATGTTCTGGGTCAGGTCGATAGCGCCATGACCGTATTGCGCCCTGCGTTGCAAGCGGGGCAGGCGGCACTGGCGGCCGAGATGGCGGGCCTGTCGGCAGGTGCGTTTGATATGACTGTCGGGTATCTGAAAGAGCGCAAGCAGTTTGGTATCGAGATTGGCCGCTTCCAAGCCCTCCAACACCGTGCTGCGCATCTGTGGTGCGAGACGGAATTGACGGCGAGTGCGATCCTCAATGCAGGGCGCATGATGGACAGTGATCCAGAGAATGCGGAGTTGGCGGTGTCACTGGCCAAGGCCAAGGCGACATCAACCGCGACACTGGCTGTGCAAGAAGGTGTGCAGATGCACGGTGGAATCGGGATGACCGATGCCTATGACATGGGTTTTTACATGAAACGTGCACGGGTCGGTGCGGAGTGGCTGGGCGACTACAGCTACCACGCCGAAAAAGTTGCTGCATTGAGAGGATTCTGAGCATGGATATTCAAACGCTGTTCGGGTTGGATGGTAAGGTGGCCTTGGTCACTGGTGGTGCGACGGGGATTGGCCGTATGGCTGCCGAAGCGCTGATGCGGGCAGGGGCCACTGTGCTGATTGCCTCGCGCAAGGGCGATGCCTGCGAAGCGGTGGCATCGGAGCTAAACGCTTTGGGCGCGTCGGGCAAAGTGGTTGGTTTTGCGGGGGATGTCGGCACTGAGGAAGGCGTCGATGCGCTGGTCGCTGCTGTGAAATCCCACACCGAAAAGCTCGATATCCTGATGAACAATGCGGGCATCACATGGGGCGCGCCACTGGGCGAGTTCCCGTTCAAAGCGTGGTCAAAGGTGATGGACGTAAATGTTGCGGGTATGTTCGATCTGACGCAAAAGCTGCTCCCGATGCTGAACGCAAGTGGCACCGTTGATGACCCTTCCCGCGTGATCAACGTGGGTTCTGTTATGGGTGAGCGGGAGATGGGCGACGGCGCGTACTCCTATTCCATGTCCAAGGCTGCCGTGCATCATATGACAAAAATTCTGGGCAAAGAACTGGCGGGTCACGCGATTACTGTGAACGCGTTGGCCCCTGGCCCGTTCGTTTCCCGTATGACCGCCTTTGCCACCCATGATACTAACATGCGTGAGAAGGTTGGCAAAGATGTGCCGCTGAAACGTGTGGGCCGTGATGAAGATATTGGCGGCTGCATGTTGTTCTTGTGCGGGCGTGGTGGTGCTTATGTGACGGGCGCGATTATCCCTGTGACGGGCGGCATCAATGTCATGTCTGGCCCCAACATTTTTGAACAGGCGCTGCACTGATGGACATCCGTTTTGATAACCGCGTGGCAATTGTCACAGGCGCGGGGGTTGGTCTTGGCCGCTCGCATGCGCTGGGGCTGGCGGCACGTGGCGCAAAAGTTGTTGTGAATGATCTAGGCGTGTCGCGTGACGGCACTGGATCGTCTTCGGAGGCGGCCCTGTCCGTCGTTGAAGAGATTAAGGCGATGGGTGGCGAGGCGATGGCCCACGGTGCTGATGTCTCCGATGAGGACGCCGTCAAAGATATGATCGCGCAGGCGATGGACGCATGGGGGCGCATTGATATTTGCGTCAACAACGCGGGCATCTTGATGGACAAGACGTTTGCGAAGATGAATATGGCGGCCTTTCGCAAAGTCGTCGATGTGCATTTGATCGGTACGGCAAATGTCGCTCATGCGTGTTGGCCCATTATGCGCGAGCAGAAGTACGGACGCATTGTGCTCACAACCTCTGCCTCGGGTATGTATGGCAACTTTGGCCAATCCAACTATGGCGCGGCAAAGGCTGCGATGCTGGGGCTGATGAATGTGCTGCACATGGAAGGTGCACGCGACAATATCCGTGTGAACACGTTGGCCCCCACTGCTGCTACTCGCATGACGGCTGATTTATTGCCGGCGGAGGCGCAGGAATTGCTGGCCCCTGAGACCATTACGCCCGGGCTGCTGTATCTGGTAAGTGAGGATGCACCGTCTCAGGTCATTCTTGGTGCAGGTGCAGGCAGCTTTGCTGAAACGCGGATCTACGAGACCCAAGGCATTACACTGATGGGCGATGATAACACGCCCGAAACTGTGGCCGCGCGTTTTGCGGAAATCCGCGACGAGACAGACCAACAACAACTGGGCGATGCATTCGGCCAGACCAAGAAATACGCCCTCAATGCAGCCAAGGCCAAAGGCCTGAAGCTCGACTGGTAATATAGGAGACTACCCATGCGTGACGCAGTAATCGTATCCACGGCCCGTACCCCAATTGGCAAAGCCTATCGCGGTGCTTTCAACAACACGACACCACAGGCGCTGGCCGCCCATGCCATCGAGAACGCGGTAAAGCGTGCCGGTGTAGACGTGTTGGAAATTCAGGATTGCATCATCGGTGCCGCCCTCCAGCAGGGCCATTCCGGTGGCAACATTGCACGCCAAGCGGCTGTGCGCGCAGGTTTGCCTGTCACAGTTGCGGGCATGTCGCTCGACCGTCAGTGTGCCTCTGGCATGATGGCGATCGCCACGGCGGCCAAGCAGGTGATTACCGACGGCATGGACGTCGTCATTGGTGGCGGTGTGGAGAGTATCTCCATGGTTCAAACCCCCGAGATGCGTGTGAAGGCCGATAGCTGGCTCAAAGAGCACAAGCCCGAAATCTATATGCAGATGCTGGAGACAGCAGAGACCGTGGCCGAGCGTTATAACGTCTCGCGTGAGCGTCAGGACGAATACGCTGCACGCTCACAAGAGCTGACCCATCTGGCGCAAGAAGCAGGCAAGTTCGACGACGAGATCGTGCCAATGACGTCAAAAATGATGGTGATGAATAAAGAAACCAAAGAAATCACCGAGCATGAAGTGACGCTGGAGAAGGACGAGGGCAACCGCCCCGGTACATCCGCCGAGAGCCTCGCAGGTCTGAACCCTGTGCACAAAGACGGCATTCACATCAAAGAGGGTAAGTTCATCACAGCGGGCAACGCGTCCCAGCTCAGCGATGGTGCCTCCGCGACTGTGATCATGGAAGCGAAGAAAGCCGAACAGATGGGCCTCGCCCCGCTTGGTCGCTACATGGGTGTCATGGCTGCTGGTTGTGAGCCTGACGAAATGGGCATCGGCCCGATCTATGCTGTGCCACCACTGCTCAAAGCGCATGGCCTCAAGATCGAAGATATTGGTCTGTGGGAGCTGAACGAAGCCTTTGCCGTGCAGGTTATCCAGTCACGCGATGTGCTTGGCATTCCAGACGAGCTGCTCAACGTGAACGGTGGCGCAATCTCCATCGGTCACCCCTACGGCATGTCGGGTGCACGTATGGTCGGTCACGCACTGATCGAGGGCAAGCGTCGCGGCGCTAAATATGTCGTCTGCACTATGTGTGTGGGTGGCGGCATGGGCGCTGCAGGTCTGTTCGAGGTTCTGTAAGCACACCGGATTGCAGCGATGCAATTTGCAAACAAGCGGGGCGGTTTCAGCCGCCCCCTCACTGTTAACATGACACTTGGAGGCTCTATGGCCCGTTCCGACACTCATCTGCCAAAAGCGTTGCAAGGTCTGCGCATCCCGCTGATCGCATCGCCCTTGTTTATCATCTCGGTGCCAAAGCTGGTGATCGCACAATGTAAGGCAGGGATCGTCGGATCGTTTCCCGCGCTCAATGCACGTGAGGCCGAGGGTGAGCCACCGTTGCTCGACGCGTGGCTGACCGAGATCAAGGAAGAGTTGGACCGCCATAATCAAGCGAACCCAGACAATCCTGCGGCTCCCTATGCGATCAACCAGATTGTGCACCGCTCTAACTCAAGGCTTGAGCGTGACTTGGAGATTGCTGCCAAGCATGAAGTCCCGATCTGGATCACATCGCTGGGTGCGCGTGTCGAAGTGAACGAGGCCGCGCACAGCTGCGGCGGGATCGTTCTGCACGACATCATCAACAATAAATTCGCCAAGAAGGCCGTTGAAAAAGGCGCCGATGGTTTGGTCGCTGTTGCGGCCGGTGCGGGTGGTCATGCGGGCCAGCAGTCGCCCTTCGCTTTGATCAACGAAATTCGAGAATGGTATGATGGTCCGATTGCATTGTCTGGCTCAATTGCAACGGGTCAATCCCTTCTTGCGGCCCGTGCCATGGGGGCCGACCTTGGCTATACTGGCTCGCCTTTCATCGCGACAGATGAGGCAAATGCTGACCAAGGGTACAAGGATATGATCGTCGACTCTGGCGCGGATGACATTGTCTATTCGTCGCTCTTCACAGGCGTTTGGGGCAACTACCTCAAAGGGTCGGTTGAGGCGGCGGGCATGGATCCGGACAATCTTCCAACTGCCGACGCCTCCTCGATGAACTTTGGTACGGACCGCGAAAAGCCAAAAGCGTGGAAAACCATCTGGGGCTCTGGTCAGGGGATCGGCGCGATCAAATCAGTTGGCCCAGCGGGTGCGATTGTGGACCGTATGGCGGATGAGTATTTTGCAGCGGGCAAGAAACTGGCGGCGGAGTTCTCGTAACTTGGCCGAATTATTAGTCATACGTCACGGTCAGGCTTCTTTCGGGGCGCAAAACTATGATGTGCTCTCCGACCTTGGCCGTGCGCAGGCGCGTGCGGCCGGGGACTGGTTGCGCGGCATGGATTGGGTCCCTGATCGTGTGGTGACTGGAACGCTCAACCGCCAGATTGATACGGCGACCGAGATGGGGTTTGCGCCTACGCCTGAGCGACACGCAGGTCTAAACGAATACGATTTCAGCGATCTGTTGGAGGCACGCTTCAAAGGCGATATTCCTGATCTGGTCAAAGGGGATCGCAAGGTTCATTTCCGCACTCTGCGCGAAACGGTTTTTGCGTGGCAGCGCGACGAGATCGAGAACCCATATGAGACTTGGGCACAATTTGAAACTCGGGTTGAAGCTGCCCGCTCTTTTGCTGTGGATACGGATGCCAAGCGCGTGCTGGTGATCAGCTCGGGTGGCGTGATCGGACAGATGACAGCCGCCTCGCTGCACGCGCCCGCAGCGCATATGATGAACCTCAACCTTCAGATCAAAAATGCGGCAATGACGCGGTTTATGTTTTCGGGTACGCTTTTCTCATTGAACGAGTTTAACGCCACGCCCCATTACGCTACGCCAACGGGCGCCAAGTTGATGAGTTACAGTTAGGGATACGACATGACGGACACGCAAACTCTTGATGAAGCGGCAGTGCATGCCTACCTGAGCGAAAACCTTGACGGTTTTGAAGGACCTATGGAGGTAACGAAATTTCAGGGTGGTCAGTCTAATCCGACATTTATGCTCAAGACACCTTCCCATTCTTATGTGCTACGTCGCAAGCCGCCAGGTGTATTATTGAAATCTGCCCATGCGGTTGATCGTGAGTTCCGTGTGCAAAAAGCGTTGCAGGGCTCAGACGTGCCTGTGTCCAAGATGCATCTGCTGTGTGAAGACGACAGCGTGATTGGTTCGATGTTCTACATCATGGATCATGTGCAGGGCCGCAACTTTAACGAGCCCGCAATGCCTTATCTGTCCAACGCAGAGCGTGGTGCGGTGATAACAGAGATGAACCGCGTTTTGGCGGCTCTGCATAGTGTTGATATCAACGCTGTCAGATTGAGTGACTATGGCCCCGAAGGCAACTACTTTGAACGGCAAGTTGGCCGCTGGTCCAAGCAGTACCGCGCGTCCGAGACAGATAAAATTCTGGCCATGGATGAGTTGATGGAGGCCCTCGCAGGCAGTCAGCCTGCGGATGATGGTCAGCGCACATTGGTGCATGGCGACTACCGCATCGACAATATGATTTTTGATGCAACAGGGACCCAATGTCGTGCCATTCTCGATTGGGAGCTGTCTACCATTGGTCATCCCTTTGCCGATCTGGCCGCTGTGATCATGCAATGGCAACTGCCAGCTGGCAGTGAAGGGCGCGGGATGGGCGGTCTGGATCGTGCCGCCCTCGGTCTGCCGAGTGATGAGGCGTTTATCGCAGCCTATTGCGAGCGGCGCGGCCTGAGCGGGATTGATAACTTTGGCTATTACCTTGGTTTCACCTTCTTTCGGATGGCAGCGATCATTCAAGGTGTCTTGAAGCGAGCATTGGATGGGAATGCTTCCAATCCTGAGCGCGCCATGAAGGTGGGTGCCTTTGTGCCCGTTTTTGCGCAGCATGGGCTTGATGCCCTCAAGCGGGGCTAAGCCATGGAATTTGATCCGGACCTTGAGGGAAAAGACCGCAACTTTGTCACCGCACTCGCGCGGGGTCTTGAAATTTTACGTTGTTTTCGGCGTGGGGATCTCACGCTCACGAACAGTGATTTTTCCGAGCGCACCGGCCTACCTAAAGCGACGATTTCACGGCTCACGCATACACTGTGTGAGCTAGATTATTTGGTGGCAGACACGCGTGTGGGCACATACCGCTTGAGTGCTGGAGTGCTGCGCCTCGGGTTTAGTCGTCTTGCCGCGATGGACATGCGCGACCGTGCCAAGCACGAGATGCACGCGCTGCGCATGGGCGGGCCAAATCCCTTTGTAACAGTCGCACTGGGTGAGCAGCACAGGACTGAAGTAATCTACCTTGCGACTGAATGCTCAACCGAAGAAGTGACTTTGTTGATGCGCGTCGGCTCACGTCTGCCGCTGTTTCATTCCGCTATGGGCAAGGCCATCATTTCTGTGACCCCTGAAGATCGATGCGAACAGATTTTCGGATTTGCCCGCATGGAAGGTGAGGAGATCGAGGCAGATGCGCGCAAGCAATACAAAGATGCTGTGAGCGAATATGCTGCGAAAGGGTACTGCAGCGGATACGGCAATTGGCGCTCGGACGTGAACGGCATTGCAGTGCCTGTCCATTCACTGAGTGACGGACGCGTGTACGGCCTGAATGTTGGTGGGCCGTCTTACCGCGTGAAGCCAAAACAGCTTGAGACTGTCTATGCCGAGCGTCTAATAAAAGTTGCTGAGGCCATAAGCATCAACGAATGATCAACCCCTGTTTGGAATCGTCGTAACACCCGTCTAATTTAACGGGCGACTGTTCCGCATAGCGGAATGTTTTGACACATTCACATGTCAGAGTTTCTCGTTTACCGAGTAAATTTTACAGAAAATCAACTCAAAAGCCTGCCTCAACCGAAAATTTTGAAAAACCTAATGTTTGAGGCGCTATTTTTGGATTTTTCCAAGTTGATAAACTTAATAACAATTATTCAATAGCTTGCGTGCAGTGAAGCTGTTCACCTGCTGATGATAATCTACCTTTCAGGCAAAATTCCCCAACGTCATTCACGAAGAACTGCACCTGCGCCGCGATGTCAGTGCTTGACTTACTGTGGGGGTATGTAAGTCTCCTTAGATAGCCAAAATTGATAAAGATCGCAAAACAGCGACGGGCTAACCTTGGGAGGACTAAAATGAAGAATATCACAAAATTTGGTGCGGCTTCCGCACTCTCACTCATTATCGGTGCAAGTGCTGCATTTGCCGAAAACATCAAGATCGCATTTGTTGATCCGCTTTCTGGACCATTTGCAACAACAGGGACCAACGGCGCTGCTGAATGGACCTTTGCTGCAGACGAGCTTGTAAATAAAGCTGGCGGTGTTTTGGGCGGTAGAAACTTTGAAGTCGTGACGTTCGATAACAAAATGTCTGGTAAAGAAACCTTGATCCAAGTGCAGGTTGCAATTGACCAAGGCATCCGCTTTATCGCGCAGGGAAACTCATCTGGTATTGCTGCTGCAATCACTGATGCGGTGAACAAGCACAACAAACGTAATCCTGATGACCGCGTACTGTTCTTGAACTACTCAGCGGTTGACCCGGCGCTGACGAATGAAAAGTGTAACTTCTGGCATTTCCGTTTTGATGCAAACGCCGACATTAAAATGGATGCGCTTACAGATGTGATGGCGAAAGACAAAAGTCTTTCAAAGGTTTACCTAATCGGTCAAGATTACTCCTTTGGTAAAGCAGTCGCTGCTGCGGCGGAACGCGATATCACAAAAAAACGCCCCGACGTTGAAATCGTCGGCAACGAATTGCACCCAATCGGTAAAGTGAAAGACTTCACACCTTACGCGCGTAAGATTGTGGCTTCTGGCGCAGATTCAGTGATTACAGGCAACTGGGGTTCTGATATGGTTGGCCTTGGTAAGGCGATCATGGAAGCTGGTTTTAAGGGTCAAATCTATACTTACTATGCGGCATCAAATGGTATCACACGGACCTTTGGCGAAGATGGTAAAGGTCACTTAAACCTTGTCCACGAAGGCAAATTAAACCCGCCTGTTTCGGATCGTGCATCTGCGTATGTTGATGCGTTTGAAGCAAAATATCCGGATCATGATATATCTCAAGCTCGGATTGCAAACGCAGTAGAAATGCTTGCAAAAGCAATCGAAGCTGCGGGCACTGCTGACGACGTTGTACCAATTGCTTTGGCGCTCGAAGGTATGGAGCACGACAGCATCTGGGGTGGCAAAGTCTTCATGCGCCCTCAAGATCATCAAGCGATTCAGGATGTTCACATTGGCGCGCACACGGATGAAAATATCCGTCACCCACTGGATAATTCTGCGTTTGGTTTATCGGACAACGTAACTGTCGAAATGGCAGCTATGGACAGTCCTACAACATGTAAAATGAAGCGCCCTTAAGAGGCGACGTTTTTGGCCCGCCGCTTGCTTACTGTTGGTGGCGGGCCATCTTTCTTAAACAAAAATAATTGAATGACTGTCTTGCGAGGGGTATGTGCATGGACCTAATACTGGTAAACTTAATTGACGGGCTGGTGTTCGGTCTGCTGCTCTTTATGTTATCGAGTGGCCTGACGCTTATCTTTTCAATGATGGGTGTTTTGAACTTTGCGCATGCCAGCTTTTATATGCTGGGCGCCTACTTTGGTTACCAAATCTCCACAGTGCTCGGCATAGGATTTATTGGTGGGCTTATCGTCGCCCCGCTCATTGTCGGCGCCGCAGGTGCAGCCATTGAGCGCTATGGTTTGCGCCGCGTTCACCAATACGGTCACGTCCCTGAGCTTATTTTTACATTTGGTCTCGCACTTTTGATTCAAGAAGTGGTCAAACTGTTCTGGGGTCAAAATCAAATCCCTTATTTTGAGCCAGCATACCTTGATTTCGCGCTTTTTTCTGTGGGTGACAACGCCATCAAAGCTTACAAAGTCTTTATGATCTTCATCTCCTTGCTGATCTTTGGTGGTCTGCTTTATGTGCTCACCAAAACCCGTGTCGGCATGATCATCCAAGCCGCGCTTTCATACCCCAAAACAGTCGAGGCACTGGGCCACAACGTCCCATTTGTCTTCATGGGTGTGTTCGGCGTTGGTTCTGCCCTCGCAGGTGTCGCTGGCGTTATTGCGGGCCCAGCACTTGGAACATTCCCTGGCATGGCCTTTACCCTTGGGTCCATCGTGTTTGTAACAATCGTTGTGGGCGGTCTTGGCTCACTTTGGGGCGCACTCGTCGCCTCGCTCCTGATCGGCTGGATGACCACCTTCGCCGCCTCCTACAACATCGAAATGGCCTCCATCCTGCAAGGCATTGGCTTCATCAAGCCCGAAGACATCTCGGAAAGCGCGTTCCAAGACCTTTGGTCGCTAACGCTGCCACAGATCGGACCAATCTTACCCTACCTCCTTATGGTGCTGATCCTCGTGTTCCGTCCACAAGGTCTGCTCGGAAAGCGTGAATCATGAAGGCTGCTTCTACAAACACCCGCAAATACGGCGCAATGACACTTGGCACACTTATGCCGTGGATCGTCTGCGCCGGCCTACTGTTGATCCTCCCACTGATTTTCGGTGGTCGTGGTGAAATAACAATCATGTCTCAAATGTCGATCATGATTATCTTTGCGCTGGCTTATAACATGTTGCTGGGGCAGGGCGGAATGCTCTCCTTTGGCCACGCGGTCTACGTTGGCATGGGCTCGTTCCTCTGCCTGCACGTGATGAATTCCGCTAGCTTTCCCTCTATACCGGTTCCTGTTCTGCCCCTTCTAGGGGGCTTATTTGGCCTTGGCATTGCAATGATCATCGGTAGCTTTTCAACGCGGTCCGCTGGCACAGTGTTTGCAATGATTACCCTTGGAATTGGCGAATTGATGGCGGCCTGTGTGCTGATCGTCGTCGTGTTCTTTGGTGGTGAAGAAGGAATTTCCAGCGACCGCACAGAAGGCATGCCCTTTTTTGGCGTTGAATTCTTCACCCACATCGAGGCCTTCTACCTCATCGCGTTTTGGCTGTTAGTGTCTGCGGCGCTGATGTTCTTGTTCTCTCGTACACCTGTTGGTCGCATGGCCAACGCCGTGCGCGACAACCCTGAACGGGCGCAATTTTTGGGCTACTCTGCCCGCTGGGTTCGCTATGTATCTTTCTCGGCCTCTGGATTTTTCTGTGGTGTCGCAGGCGGCTTGTCGGCAATCCTGTTTGAAATCGCCACCGAAAGTGACCTAAACGTCGGTGCTTCTGGGATCATCCTGTTGATAGTGTTCTTGGGTGGTGTTGGCGTATTCTGGGGGCCCGCCCTCGGTGCCATCGTGTTCATCCTGTTGCAAACAGTCCTCGGACTTCAGACCCACCTTTGGGAACTCTACGTTGGTGTGATTTTCGTGTGCATGGTGATGTTCTTCCCAGGTGGGATTGCGGGGGTGATCGTCGCCCATGGCGTCGCAATGTCGCTTGGCAAACTAAACCTGCTGGTACGACCTTACCTTACATGCGTTCTTCCGGGCATCATTGGCGTTCTTGGCTTGTGTGGTCTGATCGAAATGATATTCCACTTGCGCGAGGCTGCAACAGGAGAGTACGAAATGACCTTGTTTTGGACAGACCTGAACACCCATACCTTTTGGCCATGGCTCATCTTTGCGGGCCTCGCGCTCGGCGGTATCTTGATCGCGCGCAACCAAGCACCCGTGCTCAAAGAAGCATGGGCCCAAGCCAATACAATCGACATACCGAGAGTAGGAGAGCCAACATGAAACCTGCTCTTGAACTTGACGATCTGCGCAAATCTTTTGGCAAAGCCGAGATTATTCGCGGTCTAAATCTTAAGGTTGAAAAAGGTGAACGCCACGCGATCATCGGGCCGAACGGGGCGGGGAAATCCACCATGTTCAACCTGATCACGGGCCGTTTCGCGCAAACCTCGGGCCACGTGCGCCTGCACGGAACAGACCTTGCTGGGCTGCAACCGTTTCAGATCAACCGTCTTGGCCTGTCACGCTCGTTTCAGATCACCAACATCTTTCCAAAGATGACAGTGTTCGAAAACCTGCGCTGCTCACTCCTGTGGGCCTTGGGCTATAAATACAGTTTTTGGAATCTGGTCTCGCGTTCACGCGCCCTGAATGAGGCCGCAGAGGTTATATTGGAACAGATCAACCTCACGGCACGCCGTGATCTGCCAGCGGGCGTTTTGTCCTATGCAGAACAACGCGCACTGGAAATTGGCATCACCATCGCGGGGGGCGCCGATGTGATCATGCTCGATGAACCTACGGCAGGGATGTCAAAAAGCGAAACAGATTACATCGTCAGTCTGATCGAAAAAGTCACCGAAAACAAAACCCTCATCGTTGTGGAACACGACATGGGCGTGGTCTTTGGCCTTGCGGATCGGATCAGTGTTCTAGTCTACGGCGAGATTATTTCCACGGGCACACCCGAAGCCGTGCGCGCAGATCAAAAAGTACAGGAAGCCTACCTTGGTGCCGTTCTGGAGGACCACTAAATGATAGAAGTCAAAGACCTCCACGCCTATTATGGGAAATCCCACATTCTTCAGGGCGTGACTCTAAATGTGCAGGAGGGTGAAATTGTCGCCCTTCTGGGCCGCAACGGTGTAGGCCGCTCTACGACATGCAAAGCAATCATGGGCGAGGTTGAGCCTCAAGGCTCGGTCAAGTTTCGCGGGCAGGAAATTGCAGGCAAGAAGGCGTATGAGATTGCCAACATGGGCATCGGATATGTCCCTGAAAACCGAGATATCTTTCCCGGTTTGACCACACGCCAGAACCTGACGCTGGGCCTTAAGCCCGGTCAGAAGGATGGCGCGGGGCGTTGGTCGATGCAGATGATGTTCGAGATGTTCGAGAACCTTGACCGCCGCGCCGATGTCGAGGCCTCCGTGCTGTCGGGCGGCGAGCAACAGATGCTCACCATGTGCCGCACGCTGATGGGGGACCCTGATTTCGTGATGATCGACGAACCAACCGAGGGTCTTTCTCCACAGATGGTTCAGAAGGTCGCCGAAGTCCTCAAAGCCATTGCCGAGAAGGGCATCTCGACTCTGTTGGTCGAGCAAAAGCTCTCCATCGCAATGGACATCGCTGACCGCGTTTATGTCATGGGCCACGGACAAGTTGTGTTCGAGGGCACACCAGCCGAACTCAAATCGCGTGAGGATGTGCGCAAGGAGTGGTTGGAGGTCTGATGACCACTTTTGACCCCGCCCGCCTGAGCCGCATTGGCACTTGGATGCAAACCTACATCAACGCCCGCCGCTTTGCGGGGGCGTCCGTCCTTGTGGCGCAAGGTGGCAAAGAGGTTTATTATCACGACTGCGGTCTGCGCGACTTAGAAGCAAACAAGCCATGGCAGCGCGATACCGTGGCGCGCATCTATTCCATGTCCAAACCGGTCACCTCGGTCGCGATCATGATGCTGGCGGAGCGTGGGATATTCCACCTCGACGCCCCGTTGTCGGACTTCATCCCCGCATTCAGCGACATGCAGTGTCTCGTCAAAGGCGCCACAAGCATTGACCAGACCGAGCCATGTGCCACGCCCACGCTGCACCAGTTGCTCACCCATACTTCTGGCCTCAGCTACGGCTTCAACCCCGGTGTTCTGGGCGCTGAAATGGTCGAACAACATATCGAATTTCGCGGCGACAAGTTTACCATTGCGCAAATGACCGATAAGGTTGCTACGCTTCCGCTCGCCTTCGCGCCCGGAACACGCTGGGAATACTCTGTCGCCACAGACGTTCTTGGCCGTGTGATCGAAGTGGTCACAGGCAAGACGCTGGAGCAGTTTTTCGTCGACGAGATTTTCGATCCGCTCGGCATGGATGAGACCCGATTTGTCGTGCCGGAGGCTGCAAAAGACCGCTTTGCCGCCTGCTACACTCCGCTGGCTGGAAACGCGTTCTCTGTTGGCAAAGTGGACAAGGGTGCCGACACCCTGCGCCAACTCGACGGTGCGGATAAATCCCCCTTCCTGAACCCCCAAATCCAGTCTGGCGGCGGCGGCCTTGTCGGCACGATCGACGATTACCTCAAATTCACCGAGATGATGCGCACGGGTGGCGCAGGTCTCATCGGCCCCAAAACCCTCGACTTTATGATGCGCAATCATTTGGGTGGCGACATCGCCTCCATGGGTCCGCGCAGTTTTGCAGAGCAACCGATGGAGGGGATGGGTTTCGGCCTTGGCGGTGCTGTCCTCCTTGATCCAGGTCGCGCCTGCGCACCAGGCAGTGTGGGGGACTTCAGCTGGGGCGGCATGGCCTCAACTGCTTTCTGGATAGATCCTGTTTTTGACCTCGCGGTCATCTTCTTCACCCAGCTTATCCCAAGCAGTTCATATCCTGCACGCCCACAACTCCGCGCCCTTATCCACGGAGCACTGACATGAACCCCGTTCTCTGGACCCCGACACCGGAACGCGCCAATGCCTCGACCATGGCAGCATTCGAGCGGTTCGTGGCGCAGACACGTGGCCTCACCTTCGCCGATTACAACGAGATGTGGGAATGGAGCGTTACCGACCTCGACGCGTTTTGGGCTGCAATCTGGGACTTTTTCGAAATACGCGCCAGCGTCCCTTACGATAAAATCCTCGGCTCTCGCGCCATGCCCGGTGCGCAATGGTGCCCCGGTGCAATGCTGAACTACGCTGACAATGTCCTCTCCCACGCGGAAGGCCGCGAAGACCAACCCGCAATCATCAGCATGTCCGAGACGTCAGGCCGCAAGGAACTGACATGGGGTGAGTTGCGTGCGCAGGTCGCATCCGTCGCAAACCACCTTAAGGGCATGGGCGTGACTCAAGGCGACCGTGTGGTTGCCGTCCTCCCCAATACCGAGGCCTCGGTCATCGCCTTCCTTGCTACCGTAAGCATAGGTGCGGCGTGGTCGATCTGCGCGCCCGACATGGGCCATGTCGCTATTCTCGACCGCTTCAAACAAATCGCGCCCAAGGTCTTCATCGCCCAAGACGGTTATACCCATATGGGTAAGGTGGTGGACCGCCGCGACGTGCTGGCGCAAATCACATCACAACTGCCCAGCGTGAACCAGTTTGTCACGCTCCCCGTTGTTGGCGATATCCCCGAAGGGCATGTAAGTTGGGACAGCCTCCTGCACGATGATGTATCCTTCTCCCCGATCCAGGTCCCCTTCGATCAACCACTTTGGATTGTCTATTCCTCCGGCACTACAGGCAACCCGAAACCCATCGTGCATGGCCATGGCGGCGTGGTCATTGAAGCCGCGAAACAGTCTCTACACCACGATATTACGAAGCAGGATCGCTTCTGCTGGCTGACCTCTTCGGGCTGGATCATGTGGAACGCGCAATGGATGGCGCTGGGACGGGGGGCAACTGTCTGCATGTATGACGGCGCACCGAACCACCCCGATATGCTCGCTCTCTGGCGGTTTGTCGCAGATGAGAAACTCACCTATTTTGGCGCTGGTGCAGCCTTCTTTGCAGGATGCCTCAAAGCTGGCGTCACACCACGCGACGCAGTCGACCTCACGCACCTCCGCTCTCTTGGCTCAACCGGCTCACCGCTGAGCGCAGATGCCTACGCCTGGATTTACAGCGACGTAAAAGCTGACGTTTGGCTCGCCCCTATCTCTGGTGGCACAGACTTGGCAGGTGCTTTCGTGCTCGGTCATCCAGGCATGCCTGTGCGCGCAGGCGAGATGCAGTGCCGCGCCCTTGGCAATGCGGTGCGCGCCTTTGATCCTTTTGGAAAAGAGCTCACCGGCGAGGTAGGCGAGTTGGTCTGCACCGAACCGCTCCCCTCCATGCCGCTTTATTTCTGGGGCGACGACGATGGCAGCCGCCTGCACGACAGCTACTATGACACATACCCCGGCATCTGGCGCCACGGCGACTGGATCAGCATCGACAAGAACGGCGCATCAGTAATCTACGGCCGCTCCGACGCCACGATCAACCGCAAGGGTTTGCGCCTCGGCTCGTCCGAGATTTATCAGGCAGTCGAAGGTCTGGATGATATCCTCGACAGCCTTGTTGTCGATCTGGAGTTCCTCGGCCGCGAAAGCTTCATGCCGCTCTTTATTGTACCCGCTCAGGGTGTTCCTTTCGATGATACGTTGAAAGCAAAAATCAACGATGCTATTCAAAAAGGTGTCTCCGCCCGCTTTATCCCGAACGAGATCGTCGAGGTTACCGAAATCCCGCGCACTCTATCAGGTAAAAAGCTTGAGGTTCCTGTGAAAAAACTATTGTTGGGAGGAGAACCCGTAACAGTGGTGAACCGTGACAGCATGGGCAACCCAGACAGTTTTGATTTCTTTATCGCCTATGCGGATGCACGGGCCAGCACCTAAAGGCCCAACCCAATGAGCACCGTCGCCGATCAACTCCTCGAACTTCTCGACATCGAACAGCTGGAAGTCGACCTGTTTCGCGGCATGGGCAACGGCGGCGAAACTACCACACGCATCTTCGGCGGCCACGTCATCGCCCAAGCACTCATGGCCGCCTACCGCACCGTGCCCGACCGCCTGTGTCACAGCTTGCACGCCTATTTCATCCGCCCGGGTGATCCTAAAATTCCCGTGATTTACCAAGTGGACCGCGCCCGTGACGGCGGCAGTTTCACCACCCGCCGCGTCGTTGCAATCCAGCATGGCAAACAGATTTTCAACCTATCGGCCTCTTTCCACATCAACGAGGAGGGCTGGGACTATCAGCACACGATGCCCCAAGTGGGCAATCCCGAGGACTGGCCCAACCGTGACGAACTACGCGAAGCCCATGTTGATAAAGTTCCCGAGAAATTCCACGCTGACTTCCTGCGCGAACGTCCCATCGAGCTGCGCGAAGTGGCCCCCCGTGACTTCTTCACACCGGAAAAAGCCTCTGACAAAAACCACCTGTGGTTCCGTATGGAAGCCGCTAAAGGGCAGGGCCCGCAAATGCAGCATTGCCTGCTGGCCTATGCCTCCGATATGAACTTGCTCGGATCATCCCTGCGCCCGCATGGCCTGACATGGTTCCAAGGCAACGTAATGAGCGCCAGCCTCGATCATGCCATGTGGTTCCACGGCCCCATCCAGTTTAACGATTGGCACCTTTACGATCTTGATGCGCCGTGGACAGGCAAGGCACGCGGCTTTAACCGTGGCGCAATCTACAGCGCCGACGGCACACTCGTCGCCTCCGTCGCCCAAGAAGGCCTCATGCGCCCCCTCAAAAAAAAATAAGCTGCCCTCACAGGACAGCCCATTTTCTATTTTGCCTTTAAACTCAATCCGTCAGAGGCCTCAAACGCCGCTGCCTGCGTTTATCCAAACAGATAAAAACACAGCTTGTTACCATCCGCATCATGGACATAAGCGCCATAGAAACGGTCTGGCACCCGCTGTCCCGGAGGGCCATCACACGTCGCCCCCAGCTCGATCGCGCGGGCATACATTGCATCAACCTGCGGTTTTTCATCCGCCGGAAAGGCGAGCATCACGCCATTGCCGGGTGTCGGATCGCCCTTGTCGTAAGGCTCGCAGACAGCCAGCATTGGCTCCCCGCGCTTGGTCCCGACAAAAGCGATGCGCCCTGCGTCGATAACGACCTTCGCGCCCTTGACCGCAAACAAATCACAATAGAACTTCTTGGCGCACTCCATGTCGCTCACGCCGATGGCGGTATAGCCGATCATAATCCCATCCTAACTGTCAAAGCTGCCAAAACGGCGGTTCAGCTTGCGCATGCCCCCGATCCAGCGGTCATAATTGTCGGTCTTGTTGCGCATATAGGTTTCAACCTCTTTATGCGGCAGGACCAAAAACGTCTCGTTGCGGATTGTCTGGACACAGGCCTCGGCCACAGGGCCAGGCTCCATCATGCCGTCAATCGCCGCCACATGGTCCTCATGGCCACGGGTCATTTCCGTACGCACCGCTTGCGGACACAGCACCGAAACCTTGATCCCCTGATCACCATAAGTCAGCGCCAACCATTCAGCCAAGCCGACAGCGGCATGTTTGGTAACACCATAGGGCGCGGAGCCAATCTGGTTGAGCAGGCCCGCCGCAGAGGAGGTGTTAAGCAAATAACCACCCCCACGCGCAGACATCAGCGGTACCAAATGACGCGCGGCCCAGACATGCGACATCACATTGATCTCCCAAATCCGCTGCCATTCGTCGTCTTCAACCTCGACACCACCCGCCACGGAAATTCCCGCGTTGGAGCAGAAGAGATCAATTGGACCCGCATCAGCCTCAACCGCGTCGATCATACCCGTGATCTGGTCTTTGACAGCGACATCCACGCGGTAAGCTTTGCCGCCCATCATCTTGGCTGTCTCTTCCGCCCCAGCCATATCGCGGTCAACGCATGCGACATGCTTGGCCCCTTCTTCGGCATAGCGCAGGCACATGGCCCGCCCGATACCAGAGGCAGCACCCGTCACGACGATAATCTTGTCTTTAAGTTCCATGATTTACGTCCACATATTCGAGCCGCCACAGACGGTAAGCGCCTGACCGGTCATGTATTTGCTGGAATCAGATGCAAGGAAAACGGCGAGCCCAGCGAAGTCCTCGGGATCACCCAAACGGCGTAACGGGATCTCGTTCTCAATCCGCTTGGCCACTTCGGGATTGTCCCACAGCTCGCGCGCGAATTCAGTTTTCACCAGACCGGGGCAGATCGCGTTAAACCGCACGCCATTTGGCCCGAACTCTGCCGCAAGGTTACGGACCAGACCGATCAGCGCCAGTTTCGACATGCCATAAGTGCCGAGCATGACCGACGGCTTGAACGCGCCAATCGAGGAAGTGAACGCCATCGAGCCACTGCCCTTGGCGACCATATCGGGGGCCACCATCTGCGCCAACCAGAGGTTGGAGCGCACGTTAGCGTCCATCGTCTTGGTATAGGCATCGTCGGGTATTTCGGAGGTTTTCCCGTAGTAGGGGTTCACCCCTGCGTTCCCGATCACACAATCAATCGGGCCTGCGAGTTCATGGGTTTCATCGACCAAGGCTTGCAGCTGCTCCTTATAGCCAACGTTGCACGCCACCCCATGGGCGCGGCCTTTGCCGAGGGCGTTAATCCCCTCGGCAGCAGCGTCCAGCTGATCCTGCTTGCGCGCGGAGATGACGACAGTTGCGCCATGCTCCGCCAGTGCCGTCGCCATCGCAAGCCCCATCCCCTTGGAGGCGCCCGTCAGCAGCGCCACCTTTCCGGTCAGGTCAAAGAGCGTGCTCATACACCGCTCCGCGTGCGGCCTGTTGCAATCTCGCCGCGTGCGCGGTCAGTGCGTGAGTTGGAGGACTGGTAGTCCTTCACTTCGGCGCGTGCGATGACGTGGTGGTGCACTTCATCAGGGCCATCCGCATAACGCAGCGTGCGCTGTGCCGTGTACATACCCGACAGCGGCGACCACTGGGAAATACCCGTTGCGCCATGCACCTGCATCGCCTCGTCGATGATGTTGCACACTTTCTCTGGCACCATCGCCTTGATCATGGAAACCCAGATACGCGCCTCTTTGTTGCCCAGCACATCCATCGCTTTGGCAGCTTTCAATACCATCAGGCGCATGGCTTCGATCTCGATCTTGGAGCGGGAGATGGTCTCCATGTTTTTGCCCAGATCAATAATCTTCTTACCGAATGCTTCGCGCGACAAACCACGCTCGATCATCAGGTCAAGCGCCTTTTCCGCAGCGCCAATGGAGCGCATGCAGTGGTGGATACGGCCAGGTCCAAGGCGCACTTGGCTGATCTCGAATCCACGGCCCTCACCCCAGAGGATGTTGCTTTCGGGGACCCGGACGTTGGTGAATTTGATGTGCATGTGACCGTGCGGGGCATCGTCATGACCAAAGACATGCATCGGCCCGACAATCTCGACACCGGGGGTGTCGACCGGCACAAGGATCTGGGACTGCTGGCGGAACGGTTCTGCATCGGGTGAGGTTTTCACCATCGTAATCATTACTTTACAGCGTGGATCACCCGCACCGGAGATATAGTATTTTTCGCCGTTGATGACCCATTCGCCATTCTCCAACACGGCGGAGGTCGAGATATTCTTGGCATCGGACGATGCCATATCAGGCTCTGTCATCGCAAAGGCAGAGCGGATTTCACCCGCCAACAGCGGCTTGAGCCATGTGTCTTTCTGCTCCTGCGTCCCGATCCGCTCCAACACTTCCATGTTACCCGTATCAGGCGCGGAACAGTTCAGCGTCTCGGAGGCGAGCGGGTTCTTCCCCAATTCGGCCGCGATATATGCATAGTCGAGGTTGCTCAGACCTTCACCAGTTTCTGCATTGGGCAAAAAGAAGTTCCAAAGACCATTTTTGCGGGCTTTCTTCTTGGCCGTTTCCAACAGTTCAAGCTGGCCTGGCGCATGGGACCAGCGGTCCGCACGACCTTCGCCAAGGCGAAAATACTCTTCGGTGATCGGCTCGACGTTCTCGCGAATATGCTTAATCACGGCAGCCAACAGCGGCTTGGCTTTCTCGGACATTCCGAGGTTGTTCATTTCCATTGGTGTCTCTGACATGTGTATGTCTCCCTAATTTATTTATTGACCCAGTTGGGTTTGCGTTTCTCGACAAAGGCGTTCACGCCCTCTTTGAAATCTTCGGTCTTGGCCAGATCAGCGATGACCTCGCGGGAATAGGCGATGCTGGCCTCCATCCCGTCGCGAACATACATATCGTTCAGCACACGCTTGGTTGCTTTGACCGCTGAAGGGGACACGCTGCACAGCTGCTCCGCCTTCTCCATTGCGCGTCCCATCAACTCGCCATGCGGATGCACTTCGTTGACACAGCCAAGTGCCAGCGCCTCATCCGCCATGATCGTACGCCCTGTGTACATCATTTCCTGTGCGGCCAATCGTCCGATATAGCGCGACAAACGCTGCACACCTGAAGCGGCCGCGAAGAAGCCGACCTTGACTTCGGGCAGGGCAAACTTTGCATTCTCGGAGGCGAGGATAATATCGCACGACAGCGCCGTCTCGAACCCGCCGCCCATGGCAAAACCGTTGACCGCCGCGATGATCGGTTTCTCAAGGTTGAAGCGCGAGGACAGGCCCGCAAACCCCATCGGCGTCATCGTCGCACGCGCACCGCCTGCGGCTGTCGCCTTGAGGTCATTGCCTGCACAAAACGCCTTGTCACCCGCCCCCGTGAGAACCGCGACCCAAAGGTCCTGATCCGCAGCAAACGCATCCCAGCAATCGGCCATCTCGTTGTGCATATCCACATGCACCGCGTTATAAACGTCAGGGCGGTTCATCGTGACAACGAGGATATGCTCCTTCTTCTCGGTCGTGATATATTCGTAGCTCATACTTTCAGCCCTCCGGTATCAATCTCGGTAAATTTTCCATCTGTCGCGGCAAGCTGGCGCAGCAAATTGGCAGGGGCAAAGGCGGGATCATCCGCGCCCAATTCCTCCATCCGCGCCAATACGGCCTTAGCGCCAACCATGTCGCCATAGAACATTGGCCCGCCCTTATCCGCAGGCCAGCCATAGCCGTTGAGCCATACCACATCGATATCCGACGGGCGCTGCGCCTTGTTCTCTTCAAGGATTTTCACCGCCTCGTTGATCATCGGGTAAATGCAAATCTCGATGATCTCGTCCGCACTCATGGTTGAGGCTTCGGCGCCCGTCACATTCTTGATAATCCCTGCAGTAACATCGGAGGGGATCGGGCGGCGGTTCTCGTCATAGTCATAGAACCCCGCTTGGGTCTTTTGCCCGCGACGGTCCATCTCACACAGCATGTCACGGATCGGGTTGTCTGTTGTGGCCCCTTTGGACCACCCGATATCAAGACCCGCCAGATCGCTCATCTGGAACGGTCCCATCTTGAAGCCAAACTGGTTCAGCGCCGCATCCACATCCCAAGGCATCAGACCCTTAGCGAGCAATTTGTTGGCCTGAATTTGACGCGCAAACAATATGCGGTTGCCCACAAATCCTGGGCAAACACCAACCAGCGCTGCGATCTTGTTGATCTTCGCCGCCAGCGCCATCGACGTAGCAACAACATCATCCGCCGTATGCGCCGCACGCACAATCTCGAGCAGCTTCATCACATTGGCGGGAGAGAAGAAGTGTAGCCCGATCACATCCTGCGGACGGCGCGTCATCGCGGCAATCTCGTTAATGTCCAGCGCGGAGGTGTTGGTGGCAAGGATCGCACCCTCCTTGCAGACGCGGTCCAACTCAGTGAAAATCTTGCGCTTGAGGTCCATGTCCTCAAACACTGCCTCAATAATCAAATCGCAGTCGGCAAGGTCGGCAAGTTCAAGACGCCCGTCAAAACGGCCCATTCGCGCCTCGACTTCTTCCTGCGGAAAACGACCCTTGTCCGAGGACCGCTGGTAGTTCCCGCGCACGACTTTCAAACCACGGTCCAGCGCCTCTTGCGTCGTCTCGACGATCTTCACCTCATAGCCAGCAGTTGCGAAGTTCATCGCGATCCCGCCGCCCATCGTACCCGCACCAATGATGCCCACCGTTTTGATCTCACGCTGCGGGGCATTGGCATCCAGCCCGGGCACGTCCCACGCTGCTTTGCCCGCTTTCGCGATATAGTCGCCTGTTTCTTCGATTGTTGGTGTCATGTTTTTGCCTCTTGGTTTTCCAGACAGGCCGCGCGAACGCCGCGCCGGTCAAGTTTATCGGTCGCACCGCGCATCAGCGGCACATGTTGTGTCCACAAATGCTGCGGTGTTTTGAATTTCGCGATATGCCCCTCAAGGGCCGCCGCCATTTCCGCATGGCTCAGCGTGGCACCAGCGCGCAACTCCACGCAAGCGCCCACAACTTCGCCCAAACGCTCGTCAGGGACGGAAAATGCACAGGCCTCAATCACATCGGGCAGGCGGTGCAGCGCGCCCTCGACATCCAGACAGGCGATGTTTTCGCCGCCACGAATGATGATGTTTTTCTTACGGTCCAGAATGGTCACGAACCCTTCGGCGTCCATCACTGCCAGATCACCGGTGCGCAGCCATCCGTCCTGCATCGTCTCCGCCGTGGCCTCCGGCTTGTTCAGATAACAGCGCATGTTGGCAGGGCTTTTAACCGTGATCTCACCAAGGTCCCCCAGCGGTACATCATTGCCGTGATCATCCAGCAGACGCAGCTCTTGCAACGGCGGGTGCAGCTTTCCAGCGCTCTCTGGACGTTTCACATAATCATCACCGATCATGCCAATTCCAAGGGCATTTGTCTCTGTCATGCCCCAACCTGTCGCAATACCGGCATTGGGAAAACTCTCGGCCAGTTGTGCCACCTGCGCACCCGGACGCTTCGCTCCCCCAGAACCGAGATAGTCGAGCGTCTCCAACTTCACGCCTGCTTTGCGCGATGCCATCATCAACTCCGCCGATTGTGTTGGTACACCCAAGAACCGCGTGATATTCTCCGCTTGGATCAGACGCACAGCCTCATCGGCATCCCATTTCCGCATCAGCGTAATATGCGCACCCGCAGGCAAGCTCAGCAAAAACAGCGGATGGGTTGCCGTGACATGAAACAGCGGCGTGACCACCAATGCAGAAGGGCGGGGGGCTGCAGGCGCACCATCCTCAGGTGGCATGACAAGCGGCGCAATCACTGCCTGCATCAACCAGCTGAACACAGCACTCACCGCACTGCGATGCGTTTGCACGACACCTTTGGGATGCCCCGTTGTGCCCGATGAATACATAACAGCAAAGTCGTCATCAGTGTCGATCGTCACATCAAGAGCAGCATCAGAAGCGGCAGTTTGGAGCGCGGTATAGTCGTGACCGACCATCCCCTCCCCATCGCGCACACCGACAAGGGTCAGGGACAGATCATCCACCAAAGGCATCAACCGCTCGATGCGCGGACCATCCGCAAAGACGAGCTTGGCCTCACTGTCTCGCAGGGCATAATCCAATTCTTCGGTCGTCCACCACGCATTCACAAAAACAACTGTCGCGCCCGTCGCCGAGATGCCCAGTACCAATGTCATCAATTCAGGATAGTTGCGCATCGCAATCGCAACACGGTCACCTTTGCCAATCCCGAAGGTGCCGTGCAGCACATTCGCCACACGCCGTACTTCGGTACAGAACGCACCGTAGGTCCAGCGGTCCCCCTCATACAAAAGATAATCGAGCGCACCATCGCCATGCTGGGCCATACCCGCTGCCATCAGGGACGGGACCGTCGGCGGAATGTTCTGGAATGCCTTATACGTCACGCTACGCACCACTGTGGGTGCCACGGCAAAGGTCGGATTGGTCGCAACAACATGTGCCACTGCCGCTTCGGGCGACATCGCACTCATGCTGCGCACCCCGTGCGGCGGCATATCTGTTTCATGGTGACCCTCCCAAGTCTCGACAGGTCGCTTGTCCTCTTCCTCCCAAGGACGGGCGACTCTCTTTAGAGACAGACTAGGGGGAAAATTCCGGCCTGCCAATACCGCAGGTCGGAACTTCGTTTCGCAAATGCATTTTAGCGGAACTGCGCCGTCAAAAGCGTAAATATAACATAACAATGATTATGCAAAGTGTAGAATTTCTTAGTCAGCGTTCAGGATGGATTCAATCCGCGCCACATCACCCGGATTGTTCAATTCCCAGAATACGCGTCCCCGTCCCTCGACTTCGACGCACAGGATATCAGTGCCGTTTTCAAGGAAGCGTAACTGCTCCAACCCTTCGTGCCGCTCCAACCGCGCCTCGGGCCAACCTGCATATTGTGCCAATGCTGCAGGGCGGTACGCATAAAGCCCGACATGGTGGAACACATCGCCCTCGGCATCTGCCGCTTTGTCGGGATGGATGTAGGGCAAAACCTCTTTGCTGAAATAAAGCGCGCGGTGGTTGCGATCAAACACAGCAGTGGTGCCGCCCACCAACCCTGCCGCACGGTCCGCACGGAAATGCGCATAGGTTTGCGCGTCACACAAAACCACTGGCGTCGCTACGGGTGCATCGGGTTTTGCTGCCATCGCTGCAATCAAATCCTCGACGAACCATGCAGGCGTCAACGGTGCGTCGCCTTGCAGGTTCACCACCAAATCGGCATCGAACGCTCCGCTGATGGCGGCTTCGGCACAACGCGCCGTACCATTCTCACAGCTTTCCGATGTCATGATTACTTGCGCGCCAAACGCCTCAGCGGCGTCTTTGATCCGATCGTCATCGGTGGCGACATAAACAGCATCAACACCTTTGACCGCCATCGCCGCTTCCCAGCTGCGCTGGATCAGGGTTTTCTCGGTGCCGTCACGATCGCGCAAAGTGACCAAAGGCTTCCCCGGATAGCGAGTCGAGGCATAGCGCGCAGGAATTACAATTACGGTTTTCATCAAGCTACTCCAGCACGCAAACAATCGTGGATGCGCAAAAGGCCAACGGGCGCCCCTGCCCCATCAACCACCACCAGCACGGTAATTTTGTTTTCATTCATTACGGCCAAAGCCTGCACCGCCATCATCTCGGGTGGCACGGTTTTGGGCGACTTGGTTGCAACCTCTTGCGCTGACCTGGTCCCCAAATGCTCGCTGTTGCGGCGCAAATCCCCGTCAGAGATAACACCCACCAGCTTGCCATCCTCAACCACACAAGCAATGCCAAATCCCTTTTCGCTCATCTTGAGCAGGGTCTCCTGCATGCCATCGTCAGGCGCCACTACCGCTATCGACTCGGGCCCGTGCATCAATTGATGCACAAAGGCCAACTGCGCCCCGAGTTTGCCGCCTGGATGATAAGTGCGAAAATGCTCGGACAGAAACCCACGCTGCTCCATCAAGGCCATGGCAAGCGCATCGCCAAGCGCAAGTGCCATCGTTGTCGAAGTGGTCGGTGCAATACCACTCCCCGCCTCCGGCTCTTGTGGCAGGGTCAGACGAAAATCAGCGGCCCGCATCAACGTGCTGTCGGGTTTGCTGCTCATCCCGATCATCGGAATTGAAAATCGGCGGGTGTGGTTTATCAGATCGCCCAGCTCGGATGTCTCACCCGAGTTCGACAACAAAATACACAGATCATCCAGCGTGATCATACCCAGATCGCCATGGCTTGCTTCGGCGGGATGCACGAAATAGGCGGGCGTTCCCGTCGAGGCCAAGGTCGAGGCGATTTTACGCGCGATATGGCCCGACTTCCCGATGCCCGACAGGATAATGCGCCCTTTGGTTTGCAATATCCGCTCCACTGCCCCGACAAAATCATCAGGCAGGTTCGAAGCCATCCGAACCAAGGCTTGACCCTCATGCTCAAGCACTTGCGCCGCTGTGGCCAATATCTTGGTTTGATCTGACATTACGGCTCTTTCCATGTGCTTTTAGCTTTGCCCAGATGTACGCCTGCGCACTCTGCGCTGCAAGGCAAACGGCGGATTTAATCGCGGCTTACGGGCGGTAGGCGACGACGGGCTGACGCTGTATCCCCAGCCCCTCAACGCCCAACTCCACCACATCACCAGCCGCCAGAAACTGCGGCGGCTTCATCCCCATCCCGACACCCGGAGGGGTGCCTGTGGTAATCACATCACCCGGCATCAGCGTCACAAATTCACTGAGGTAGGATATGATATGCGCCACACTAAAGATCATCGTCGCGGTGCTGCCCGTCTGTTTACGCGCGCCGTTTACGTCCAGATACATTGTCAGATTTTGCGGATCGGAAACCTCCGCCGCACTCACCAGCCATGGCCCGACCGGCGCAAAGCTGTCGCAGGATTTTCCCTTGGTCCACTGCCCTCCCCGCTCCGTCTGGAATGCGCGCTCGGACACATCGTTAACGATGCAATACCCGGCCACATGCGACAACGCATCCGCCTCTGCCACATGATGCGCGCGGGTACCGATGACCACGCCCAACTCGACTTCCCAATCGGTCTTTTGTGATCCCTTGGGCAGGATGATCGGATCATTGGCCCCTGTTGCGGGGCAAGATTTCATAAACAGGATCGGCTCCTGCGGGATGGGCATCCCCGCCTCTGCGGCATGGTCAGAGTAGTTAAGGCCAATACAGAAGATCCGCCGCACGTCGTCGAGGATCGGCGCATAATCCCCCTCTACCACTGGAAAGGTAACAGGATCGAGCGCCTCAAGCCGCGCCATCTCGTCAGGGGTCACGGTCTTGGCCGTGATGTCCTGAACAGCACCCGAGATATCACGCGCCCTGCCCTGTTCGTCAATCAATGCGGGGCTAACACCATTCTTGGTTTTGATGCGGGCAAGTTTCATGTGGGACACTCCTCTAAGTTTTCACGCCACCATACCGTCAATGTGAACAGGGTGAAGCGGGAAAAGACGCCTTTGCGGTTGAGGGACGGCCCTCTGTCGGTGTAAGCGCGGGACAAGCCCCTGCCCCGCCCTAAAGGATATCTAGGTGTTTTATCGCATGGTTTGATGGTGCGATCCTTTCTCAGGAATGGAAGG
>CAWVWS010000002.1:0-73139 GCA_963933905.1 uncultured Sulfitobacter sp. | reverse complement strand
CTAGATCACCTCCTTTGCATTTATTGAACTCACACCGAAGCTGGCACAAGTTTGCTAAATCACAAAGTGTTTTTTGAGGCGATCATTCTGATCTATCCAGCGCTGCCCGATTATGCGGCACGCAAGCGCGCTGTAATGATCCGGAACGGGATGAGAGCAATCAACGCCAACGTCAGCTTTACCGCCCAATCTGCAACAGCCAGAGATACCCATAGGGGCGCTTCTGGACCCATGCCAAGGATCGGCATAATCTCGGACGCCCAAGAGACATCAGTGCCTGCGTGGATGAAGGACAGCGCACCAGAAAAGGCGATGGAGAAGAAGATAACCGTATCCACCGTGCTGCCAACGAGCGTGGAGACAAGCGGCGCTTTCCACCACTTACCATCGCGCAGCGCTGCGAAAATGCCGACGTCCAACATTTGAGCTGTGAGGAAGGCAAGGCCCGATCCGATTGCGATGCGAACGGTTACCAACGGGCCAAAATCACCCACGATCTGTGTTCCGATCAGCGAGCAGACGATGCCGACAACGAAACCTGCCAGCACTACGCGTTGTGCCGCTGCCGTGCCGTAAACACGGTTCATAATGTCAGTGACGAGGAAAGCGAGGGGATAGGTGAATGCACCCCATGTCAGCCAGTTCCCATAGAGAAATTGAACAAGGATGTTTGAGGCCACAACGATGGCGGCCATGGCAATGATGCCAGGAAGATGTGTGCGTGTCATAATATAAACCGTTTTGTGCAAGGGTGCGGCGACTTGGCCTGCGGGGATCGCAGACGAGTCGTGATTTAGGTGGCTTTGGACGTCACTGCAACCCTATTCACGAACAGTGTATTCGACGATCTGTGTCCGCTGTAGCTGGAAAAAGTTGTCGTCCGAAATCATTGTCACGTGCATTTGGCCGCGTGGATCATCCCAGACGCTGATCCCCTCAAGGTTGTCATGGCGCGCAGGAATTGTCGTTAGTACCGTGTATTCACGCGGCGCACGTGGGTCGATAACAAACAGTCGAACGCGGGTGCGAAACCCCAGAGGCGTCGTGGCACGTTCCAAAAGCCAAAGCCGCCCCTTGCTGTCGATGTCAGCGCCAACAGGAACAAACGGCCCACGTTGGGGAATGCGCGCACTCACACGCCATTGGCCGTTTGTATAGGCATAAAGCGGGAAGGGCTGTCCCCCTGCGGGAGCAGTTTCGGTGATGGCATAGAGAGTACCATCAGGCCCGATCGCCATGGCTTCTACGCCGGAATTGTCGCCCAACGTATTCTCGAAAGGAAGTTTGATCCGGTCATATGTACGCCCTGTCGCCAGATCAACGCGCATGATCCGGTGGCGATGCTCGAACGAGATATAGGCCAAGTTATCCCCGATAATAGCGAGGCCTTCAGCGTCGCTTGCCTTTTTGCGCAACCGTCCGCCCGATGATCTGCCCAACCGCTTGTTGCGCAGAACCTTGACACCAGAGAGCCGCCCGTTCGAGCGTAGAAGTGACGCTTCAAGGATCTGGCCACGGTCACTGATCACAGTCATCTCGTTGCCATCGGCACCAACCTCAATCCCCGACCAACCACCGAACCATGGCGCATCAAGTTGCCAGCGCAGCGTACCGTTGGAGCGCAGCGTCGGTTCTGCCAGTGCGGTGCCGCATAAGCAGATCAGTGCAAGGGCCAGACGGATCAATTTGAATCGAGCACGGATTTACACTGTGCTGGGAGATCGGCCAGTACCAACTCGCGACGCTTTTTGGCGGGCGCGGCTGGTTTCGTGGGCTTTGGTTTTGCTTTTGGCGGGTTCAGGATATTTGCCTGCCATTCGCGTGCATCGTCACAGCCGTCACCTGCGGGGGGCGGGTTTTGGTCACGGCATCCGCTGGCCCCCTTGGGACATGCGAGGCGGACATGGAAGTGGTAGTGGTGCCCGTACCAAGGACGGATTTTTCGCAGATAAGCCCGGTTGCCACGCTCGTCATCACACATCTGAACCTTTGCTCCGGGGAAAACAAAAATCCGCTCCACGCGTGGGTCTTGTGCTGCGGCTTTGATAATTTTGTGATGCGAATTTGTCCAAGAGCTGTTCACATAGGCACCACTGGCACGGCGGGTCGAGATGGAGGAGATGTTCTCACGCTGTTTGCGCGTCAGGCTGAGCGAATTGGGAGGCAACATCCAGATATCCGCATCAAGACCGATCTGGTGGCTCTGGTGTCCAGTGAGCATCGGACCACCGCGCGGTTGGCTCAAGTCACTGATATAAAGGCCGTTCCATCCGGGCTGCTGCGCGGCAAACTGGCTCAGCTTTGTTACCACATCAATCAGTTCAGGATGCCCCCAGTTCCGCCCGCGCGACAGGCGCATTGCCTGCCATGTCGGACCAGTTTCGGGCAGTTGTACACCACCCGCCAGACACCCTTTGGCGTAGCTGCCATGAGGGGCGGGGGCCTGGCTTGTTCCTGAAGACTTGGTGCCAAAGAGCTTTTTTGCTTGTACATTCGCCAGCGGCCCCGCCAACTCGCCGATTGTTGGGAGTTCGGCCTTCTTGGCTTTTGACCCGCTGATATCGCGCGCGCCGCCGCAGCTGGCGATTACCATGCCCAAGGCGACTACAGTCAGGAGGTTTTTGATCTTCATTTGGAGAAATCCCCTTTTGGTTTCACCCAGATTAACAGAATGAGCCCTATGATGAACAGCCCCACAAGCGGGCTCACGCCCAAACGCTGGCTGCCTGTGATCTGACTGGTCAATGCGATCAATGCGGGGGCAAGGAATGAGGTTGCTTTTCCAGAAAGGGCGTAAAGGCCGAAGGCCTCTGTCATTCTGTCGGGGTTGGCTTGCCTTGTCATCATGGTACGTGAGGACGCTTGGAGCGCGCCACCCGCTGCGCCGATTACGGCCCCTGCAATAAAGAAGGTGACATCAGGCATGGGAGAGCCTGCTGCGATGGGAATAAACAGAATCGTTTCGGGTGTGATCGACACGACCAGAAGTGACACAAACGCCAACGCAATCACACAGACCACAATCACGGGCATCGGTCCGAACCTGCGGTCAACCCGCCCTGATATCCAGCAAAAGACAGCACCGGAAATAATCGCGACAATTCCGAATATTCCGATTTCAGTAGTAGACCATCCAAGGACACCGACAGCGTAAACTCCGCCAAAGGTATAAAGGCCGTTCAAAGCATCGCGGTAAAACATCGACGAGCCGAGATAGGCCATAAGCGATGGATGGTTCGGCAACCCTTTGAGGGTTCTGCCGAGATCACGCATACTCTCCCCGATGAGGAGTGGCTTTGCGCCAATAACACGTGTGTCACGAATAAAGAGGAAGAAGGGGATCATAAAGACAGCAAACCAGATTGCAGCCAAGGGGCCGACAACTCGGGTGTCCGCCTTGGTCGCGGTGTCCAACCCGAACAGCGGCTTGAGACCGATCAATGTTGTTCCGTTTGCAGTGGCCTGAAACAGCAGCAACATGATGACCAGCGCGACCAACCCGCCGACATAGCCAAAGGCCCAACCGGAGCCCGAGATGCGTCCCAACTGGTTGGGGTCGTCATCCAGTTCGGGCAAATATGAATTGGTAAAGATGGTGGCAAACTCCATCCCAATCAGACCCATGCCAAAGAAGAATAGCGTCCAGAGGACTGAAAAATCCTGTGGTGCAGCCCACCAGAGGGCACCCGAGCCCACAAAATACATGATCGAGAACACCCATATCCACGGCAGTTTACGCCCTGAGTTATCGGCTATTGCACCAAGGACAGGCGCCAGAACAGCGATGCAAATACCCGCGGCAGCAAGTCCCCACCCCCAATAAGCCTGAGCTTGGGCCCGTGCCGCTTCAGTTGCGATACCCTCTGAAATCAGGTTGGCAGTGACGGTGCTGGTAAAATATGGCCCAAAAATAAACGTCAGAAGAAGCGTGTTATACGGTTGGCTGGCCCAGTCAAAAAAGTACCAGCCCCAGATACGTTTGCGCTTTGGTACTACTGACATTGAACACGACTCCCCGTTTGGGTTATCATAGAACAGGCCAGCTGCATTGGTGCAAGAATTGCTTTGAAGCGTTACGTCATCAATCTTGCATTGGCGGCCATGGGCGTGCGCTTTCCGCTCGGGTCCAATGTGCAATCCATTCGGGCATTTCGGGGGACGGGCTGTCTTGGCCCATCGCGGAGAGTACGCGGGCAGGTATGACAATCCCGTTCTTGTCCGTCACGGCTGAACGGTACAGTACATGGCTTGTGCATTCGCCGTTACGCTTCCACATGGATTGCTCGATATAGATGAATTTGTCATCCCAACATACCGCCCGACTGCGCACTTCAAAACTCTCGAACCCGCGAATGCGGCGGCGAAAGCGTACATGTGACCCCGCCATCGTGAGGCCCCACCGCTTGCGTTTGAGAACAGTCACCAGCCCTGCACGCTGGGCCATCGCAATGCGCCCCAGATCATAAAGGGTCAGTGCGCGCCCATTGTTAAGTTCCAGAAAAATATCCAGATCCTGAGGCCAGCAAATATGCTGTGACACATGCACGTCGGTCAGCGTTTTGAGCGGCGGCTGGCGACTTGCGAGAAAGACATCTTTTATCAGGCGGATAAACGGGAACATGGGAGGACTCCTTTGCCCGCTCAATTGACCCATCTTTGCACGGCGTCAACCATGAACCTCGCGGCACCCTTGTCCTTTTTGCGCAGCAGGCTTAACTGCGTGTCACACGATTTAAAAAAGGATCACAATCATGGCATCCCTCTATCAAATTCTGCAGCTTTTGCTCAGCATCTTGTGGTTCTTTATCATCGCTCATGTTGTGCTGTCATGGTTGATCAACTTTCAGGTCCTGAACACGCGACAGCCTTTGGTTGCACAAATCTGGTACGGCATTAACCGGTTGCTAGAGCCTATTTATGCTCCGATCCGGCGGGTTCTGCCGAATATGGGCGGGCTTGATCTTGCACCTCTTGCGGTGCTGATCGGTGTTGCAGTCGCGCGGATCGTTCTGACTAACAATGCGGCCCTGTTCTTTTAATCTTTCTGTGCGGGTCAGGAAAAGGTGCGTATCGGTCTGACAGACCCTTGCCCCTCACCAAGTGATATGTGACTCTGCGGGCGCTGCATTTCCCAAGTTTCAGGTTCCCTTATGTCCGGCGCTACACCGCTGCTAAAAGATGTATTCGGTTTTGACGGGTTTCGCCCCGGACAAGAAGAGATTGTGGAGGCGGTGACCGCAGGGGAAAACGTGCTGGCCATTATGCCCACAGGCGGTGGTAAGTCGCTTTGTTTCCAATTGCCCGCATTGATGCGCGATGGTGTCACCGTTGTAATCTCGCCCCTGATTGCTCTCATGCGCGATCAGGTCCGCGCTTTGCAGGAATTGGGGGTTGGTGCAGGCGCCCTTACCTCTGGCAACACCCCTGAAGAGACCGACGCGGTTTGGGAAGGGCTTGAGGCGGGTACGCTCAAGCTTCTCTATATGGCGCCTGAACGCCTCGCTGCTGGCTCTGTTATCGGGATGCTCAAGCGTGTGGGGGTCAAGATGATCGCCGTGGATGAGGCGCATTGTGTGAGCCAGTGGGGCCATGATTTCCGACCTGACTATTTGCGCATCGGTGAGTTGAAGAGAGCGCTGAACGTACCGCTGGCCGCATTTACTGCGACTGCCGATGCTGAAACCCGCGACGAGATTGTGCAAAAGCTGTTTGAAGGCACGCCCCCACGCAGCTTTCTTGGTGGTTTTGACCGCCCCAACATCCATTTGGCATTCGCGTCAAAGAATTCACCGCGCAACCAGATCCTCAACTTTGCTGCCGCAAGAAGGGGGCAATCCGGCATCGTCTATTGCGGGACACGGGCCAAGACCGAAGGCATAGCAAAGGCGCTCAATGATGCGGGACAAACCGCGATCCATTACCACGGTGGAATGGAAGCGGAGGACCGACGCATCGCAGAGCGCAGGTTCCAGCAAGAGGACGGATTGATCGTGGCGGCGACCGTTGCCTTCGGTATGGGCATCGACAAGCCTGACATCCGCTGGGTCGCCCACGCCGATCTGCCTAAGAGTATTGAGAGCTATTATCAGGAAATTGGCCGCGCGGGTCGTGACGGTGCGCCTGCCGAAACGCTCACTTTGTTCGGGCCTGAAGACATTCGTTTGCGCCGCACCCAGATCGACGAAGGGCTTGCCCCGCCAGAACGCCGCGCGGCGGATCATGGCCGCCTCAACGCGCTGCTTGGTTTGGCCGAAGCATTGGAATGTCGGCGTAAAACGCTGCTCGGTTATTTTGACGAGAGCGAAGTAACCTGCAGCCGCTGTGACCTCTGTGATAACCCCGTTGATACGTTTGATGGGACCACAGCAGTGAGAAAAGCTTTGTCAGCCATGCTGCGCACGGATGAATGGTTTGGCGCGGGCCACTTGATCGACATCCTGCTCGGTAACAAGACGGATAAGGTGAAGCAGCGCGGTCACCAGTCACTGCCGACCTATGGGGTTGGGACCGAGTATTCCAAGCCTGAATGGCAAGCTGTGTTCCGCCAGATGATGGGCCGTGATCTGGTGCGCCCTGATCCCACACGCCACGGTGCCCTGCGCATGACGGATGCGGCACTGCCGATCCTGCGAGACGAACAAACGATAACCCTGCGCCGTGACAGCATCAAAGCTGCGGGTTCTTCGCGCCGTCCTGCCGTTAAAGCGATGGTGAACGAGGAAGACGCGCCCTTGCTCAGTGCGCTCAAGGCCAAGCGTCGCGGGCTGGCGGAAGCGGCTAAAGTGCCAGCCTACATCATCTTTACGGACCGCACCCTGATCGAGATGGCAGAGACACGGCCCGCAAACCTTGACCAGATGGCAGGGATCAGCGGCATCGGTGCCAAAAAGCTGGAAAGCTATGGCGCTGCCTTTCTCGAAGTGATCAACGGTGAAGCCGAAATGATGCACCCCCAGCGCCGCAAGCTTGCCGGACGCGGTGCAGGCGATCTCTATGACCAACTGCTCGAAGTGCAGGCAGAACTGTCGCGTGGCGCATTGGGTACGGAAAAGCCGCTGAGTTGTTCTGCATCATTGTTGGCCAAGGTAGCACAGATGCACAATGCGGATGCAAATGCCATTGAGCGGGTGTTGGGAGACAAGCGGGCCGAGCGTTTTGGCACCGCATTTCTGGACGTGCTGCGGGGCGCGGACTAGATACCATTCTAGAACAAAGAGGAGCGAATATGCTTGTTGTGATTTCGCCAGCGAAAAAGCTGGACTGGGCCGAGCGCGATGTGGCCACATCTACCCCCGATTTTCTGGATGATGCCGCACAGCTGGTGAAAGCTGCGCGCGGTCTTAGTTTGAGCGACCTGAAATCGCTTATGTCACTTAGCGAAAACCTTGCAACGCTCAATCGTGACCGTTTTCAAAGCTATGTTGAGGCTCCAGAGGTTGATTTGACACGCCCTGCTGCGCTGGCCTTCGCAGGGGATACCTATCAGGGTTTGGAAGCAGATAGCCTCGATGCGGACGAGATGGCCTTTGCTCAAGATCACCTCCGCATTTTGTCGGGCTTGTACGGCGTGTTGCGTCCGCTTGACGCGATCCAGCCTTACCGCTTGGAAATGGGCAGCCGGCTAAAGACGGAGCGCGGCAAGAATCTCTATGAATATTGGGGATCAGCACTTTCTGAAGCACTGAACTCACAGGCAGGGTCCACTGGTAGCGATGTTTTGGTAAATTGTGCCAGTCAGGAATATTTTGGCGCGGTTGATCTAAAGGCGCTGAACCTGCGCGTGATTACACCGCAGTTCATGGAAGACAAAGGAGACGGCAAGGGGCCAAAGATCGTCAGCTTTTATGCAAAGAAAGCACGCGGTGCGATGGCACGGTTTGTCATGCAAAACCGGATCAACACGGCCGAGGGTCTTCTTGATTTTGACACGGGTGGCTATGCCCATATGCCTGAGTTGTCCAAGCCTGATGCGCCTGTGTTTCTGCGCCCCTATCCCGCGTCCTGAGCGTCGTTTGCGAACAATGGCTCCGTCCCTTCGGGCTGGGCGAGCTTGACATGCTCCTCAATTGAGGCGCGGCGCAATGGCTTGCTGAGATAATGATCTAGGCCAGCTTTGAGGATTGATTTATCGTCGTCGGGCATTGCGTGTGCGGTCATTGCCACTACTGGAATATGCTTCCCCGTGCGCGCTTCAATCTCGCGTATTTTTTGGGTGGCCTGTTTCCCGTCCATGCGGGGCATGGAGATATCCATAAAGACCAGATCAGGCGAGAACGATTGGTAGAGATCAACAGCCTCCTCCCCATTTGCCGCAAACTCCAGCTCGATATTGAGCGCTTTGACCATCTTGCTAAAGACGAGCTGGTTGGTCCGGTTATCTTCTGCGGCCAATACCCGCATTTTGCGGGACGCAGTTGCGCGCTCCTGCACGTGTGTCGCAGGCGAGATTTTCTCCAACGCGGTAAACAGAACCCGGCGCGGCAACGGTTTCTGCAACATGCCTATGAAATCGTTTGCACGAGGATCGTCAGTAAGCCCAAGCAGGTTCGATGACACTAGCAGAACAGGAACAGCGCTCCCCCGTTCTTTCAGTTTTTCGATCAGGTTGAGGGCGTCCAGATGGGGTAGTTTGTGATCGGTAATGATCAGGTCAATTGTATCATCTAGTTCAGCCAGTGCAGTGGCCGTATTTGTGACGCCCACAGTCTGAAGTCGTAACTGGGCCAGTTGCCGCTCGAGGATGATGCGGTTGGCGGCCATATCATCCACCACCATCACGCGGCGTATCTCGCGGGGTAGAGACGGGTAAGCCGTGTCTATAGGGTCATTGGCCGACATCTCCATTTTGAAGCCAAAACAGGACCCAACTCCCTCTTCCGAGGTGACCCAAATTTCGCCTCGCATGAGCTGTACCAACCGTTTGGTAATCGCGAGACCGAGGCCGGTACCGTCAAATTGGCGGTTCCGCTGGTTCTCGACCTGATTGAACTCACCGAAAATATGGTCGGTCATATGCGCTGGAAAACCGATGCCTATGTCCTCAACGGCGATATGGACCGAAACATTCCCAGTAGTCGCGTCCGCGATTCCCGTGACACGGATCAGAACATGGCCGTCGGTCGTAAATTTGACCGCATTGCCGATCAGGTTCGTGAGAACCTGCCGCACACGACCTGCGTCGCCCATGAGATCAGTGGGCAAAAACAGGTCGTAGTCGAGCAAAAGTTCAAGCCCCTTTTCACGCGCCATCGGTTGCAGCAGCATGATGACTTCCTGACAGGCACGCTCCAGATCAAAGGACGCCATCACAAGTTCAAGACGGTCAGCCTCGATCTTGGAGTAATCAAGCACGTCATTGATGATCACCAACAGGGCCTCACCAGAGTTTTTGATGGTCTGGACATAAAGCCGTTGTTCTTCGTTGAGATGCGTGTCGTCCAACAGATCAGCCATCCCGACGACACCGTTCATGGGTGTGCGGATTTCATGGCTCATGTTGGCCAAAAAGGCAGACTTGGCCCGGTTGGCCGATTCGGCAAGTTCACGCGCGGCATCCAACTCCCGCTCGTATTTGACAGTGGCCGTTATATCGAGGCCGAGCGAAACCACATCACCCCCTGGTCCGCGCTGGTCGATCATCTTGATATAGTTGCCATTCCATAGCTGGATCACCTCCGGCTCTGGATGACGGGCCTGAAAACGGGTGAGCATCCTTTGACGCCATGCTGTTGGTTCCATACCGCCCAAATCAACAATGCCTTCATCGGTGAGCGCCTGTAGAATGGTCACAAAATTGGCCCCCGTTTGAATGACCTCAAGGCCCTCAAACACGGCCAAGTACGCCTGATTTGCCATGATCAGACGGTTGTCCCCGTCGAAAAATGCAAACCCGTCCTTGATCGTCTCAATGGAGTGCCACAGCCGCCGCTCGACCACAGCGATTTTCTCATGGGCTGCTGTCAGGTCGGACTTCACCTTGCGATTCTCAGCACCCATACTTTCCATCAGCGCACGGGTGCCGACGATTTCATCGCTCAGCTCGTGTGTATTGCGGCCAAGCTTGCGGTTCGCGGCAAAAAGCTCTGCTTTCTTGAGCTCTAGCATTCGTTCTGCCGCCAAACGACCACGCCGCTCCTCGGTGAGTTTTTGCTGTAGGCTCATCCATTCCTCATTAATCGCAGGGTGCAGGCCTTCTTTTGCCGCATGGCGAGTAAAGATCATCTTAAAACCAATAACCTTGCCTGCATGCATTGCGGCATGTCACGCTGGGGTCATTAAACAAAATAGGATTCTGTCATGCGTATTTCGATGCAGGTAATAGGTGTGGTGGCTTGGCTGGTCGCGGGAACTTTTGGAGCAATGGCGCAGCAGGTCCTGCCCGAGCATCGATATATCTACAGCAACGATACTGATTTTTACGGTGCGGACCTTGGGCCCCTGTTCGAGACAACACGGGAATCTTGCGCAAGGGCATGTACGGCACAAGCAGCCTGCACTGCCTTCACGTTTAACACCCGTTCCAACGCATGTTTCCCCAAATCTGAAGTGACTGAAGAACAGTTTTTTGCAGGCGCGGTTTCAGCGCGCAAGCTTGTCTCGAGCGCACAGGCGCAAACCCTTGCTTTGACCCGGAAGGGTGAGCTTGAGTTTTTGGGTACTCAGGACTTTGATACGGCAACAGAACTCGCGCGTCTGAATGCCGAGCGTCATCCGATAGACGGCGACTACGCCCCTGATCTAGTTGCTGCAATGGATGCCGCGATCGGGCGGGGCGATGTTGCTGCCGCTGCGCGCTGGGCAGGACAAGTGGTTGCTCTGACAGATAGGGGCGATTTATGGGCGCGTATGGCATGGCTTGGACTGCGTCCGCGGGGGGACACGTCGCGGGATCTCGCCCGCCGCTTGTCAAATGAGGCAGTGGCCGCCGCAACCAACGCCTATCTGCGCGCAACGACGATGGACGCGCGTGTGACCGCATTGGATCTTCTGGCCCGTGCTCTTGAAGCGAACCGCCGTGGGCGGGATATGATCGGCCCACTCCGCCTTGCTGTGACACTCGAGCCGCGTGCAGAGCTTGAGGCCGCACTTGATGAAGCAATCGGGAAATACGGTTTTCGCATTACAAACACGCGTGTTGACAATAATACGGCGCGGCCACGGATATGTGCGGAATTTTCCGAAAAGCTGGTTGAGACGGGCATAGACTACGCCACCTTTGTGCGGCTGGAAGATTCCAAGCTGGTCGTAGAGGCCGACAGCCAAACCCTCTGCATTGATGGTGTCACTTTTGGCACCCGCTATACCGCGACCTTTCGGGTGGGCCTGCCTGCGGCAAGTGGCGAAACGCTGCATAAAGATGTGACAGTGGTTCAATACGTTCGCGACCGTGATCCTTCTGTGCGTTTTGCGGGCCGTGCCCATGTCTTGCCACGTGGGGGCGATGCTGCTTTGCCTGTGGAAACAGTCAATACGGATACAGTCACACTCAAACTACGCCGCATAAGTGACCGCAATTTGCTGCGCGCCATGCAGGACAGATATTTCGGCAAACCCCTGAGTAAATATGAAGAAGATGCCTTTTCCTCCACCATCGCGCAGGATGTCTGAGAGGGCACAGGTGTTGTGCAAAACACACTCAACATGGCGATGACCACGCGGCTGCCCTTGAGCGAGGCATTGGCCGATCAGCCCGCAGGCATCTATGCCCTGATGGCCGCGATAAAAGGGGCTGATCCCTACGAGACCCCCGCAGCAACACAGTGGTTTATTCTGACTGATCTGGGCTTGAGCACGATGTCAGGAAATGATGGGCTGTCCGTGATGGTTCTGGGGCTGGGTGATGCGATGGCACGCGAGGATGTGACACTGACCCTGCTATCGCGTGCAAATGCGTTGCTGGGTGAAACTGTTACCGATGTGCAGGGCCGCGCAAAGTTTGCAAGTGGCCTCACCCGTGGCAGTGGCGCAAGTGCGCCCGCTTTGCTTATGGCGCAGGATGCCTCTGGCGACGTCGCATTTCTATCGCTTAAAGATCCGGCATTTGACCTGTCGGATCGCGGTGTTGAGGGGCTGCCGCCAGCGCCTGCAATTGATACTTTTCTGACGACGGACCGAGGAGCCTACCGCGTCGGTGAGACAATCTTCGCAACCGTCCTGACGCGTGACGAACAGGGCCGCGCGATCAACGGCTTGCCCTTGGTGGCGGTGCTGACCCGTCCTGACGGTGCGGAATACAGCAGAACCCTGACTGCCAATGCCAAGGTAGGTTGCCACGTCTTTGCTCTGCCTGTCGGGTCGCAAGTGCCGCGCGGGGCGTGGCGTTTGGACATTATTTCCGATCCTGCACAGGGGTCACTTGCTTCCTAAACTGTACTTGTCGAGGATTTCCTGCCTGACCGGATCGACTTCGACATGGCGCTTGACGATAGACCCATTGCGCTGGGCGATACGCCGCCCCTTCAAATTGAAGCGCGGTATTTGTTTGGCGCACCTGCTGGTGATTTGGCCGTGGAAGGCGAAGTGCGGATGCGCAAGACCCGAAGCCTTGCGGCGCACAGCGGATATTTATTCGGCCTTCATGACGCGCGGTTTGATGCGCGAACCGCGTATTTTGACCCCGCCCGCACTGACGCGCGGGGAGTGGTGACGCTGCCTTTGACCCTGCCGCAGATTGACGAAGTGCCAAGCCAGCCTCTCGAACTCGCCATTACGGCCCGGGTAGTAGAAGGGTCGGGGCGCCCTATCGAGCGTCGGATGACAAAAGCACTATCGCCCGAAGGTGCGCTGATCGGGATTAAACCAAACTTTGACGATGTGCTGTCAGAAGGGGCTGATGCAGAATTCGACGTGATCTCCACCGACGGCGAGATGCCTGTTCGCTGGACATTTAACAAGGTCGAGACCCGCTATCAGTGGTACCAAAACGGTGGCAGCTGGGCGTGGGAGCCGATCACACGCCGCATCCGTGTGGGGACTGGTGACATGTTGCTGAGCCCTGCGCCAACCTCCCTCACGCAGCCAACACAATTGGGGCAATACGAGCTGGTGATAGAGCAGCTTGCCGCGCCCTATTCGGCTTCTTCGGTATTGCTGGCTTCGGGATGGTACGGAGGCGGCGATGCTTCTGCGACACCTGATTTCCTTGCGGTTTCTTTGGACAGTGATCGCTATGTAGTGGGTGATACTGCACAATTTCGAATCGTCGCTCCTTTTGACGGCGTTGCTATGGTATCGGTCCTGTCTAACCGTGTGATTGATCAGCAAAGCGTCGCGATACAAGAAGGTGAGAACCTGATCGCATTGCCTGTCACTCAGGAGTGGGGCAACAGCGCTTATGTCGCGGCTTCAGTTGTGAGACCGATGGATGTTGATGCTGGCCTCAATCCTGCGCGCAGTCTCGGGCTGGTGCATGCCGCGATCCTGCCAGAGGCCAAACAGCTTGGTGTTACCTTGGGTGCTGTGCCCGAGGTTAGCGGTCAGGCCGGAACACTCAGCGTGCCTGTAAAAGTCGACGGGATCGCAACAGGTGAGACTGCCTATGTGACGCTCGCGGCGATTGATGTGGGTATTCTAAACCTTACCGGTTTTGACGCGCCTGATGCGTCGGAACATTATTTCGGCCAGCGCCGCTTGGGCGTCGGGATGCGTGACGTCTACGGGCGGTTGATTGATGGCCTCAGCGGTGCGATGGGGGCGATACGGTCTGGCGGTGACGCGGCAGCAACGGCCCAGCTTCAATCACCGCCGCCAACCGAAGCATTGATGGCGTTTTTCAGTGGTCCAGTCACTGTGGGCGCTGACGGGCGTGCAGTGGTCGAAGTGACGCGCCCTGCGTTTAACGGGACCATCCGTTTGATGGCGGTGGCTTGGTCCGAGACGGCAGTAGGCAATGCAACAAGTGATGTGGTCGCCCGTGATCCTGTCGTTATCACGGCTAGCTTGCCGCGCCTTCTGGCCCCTCAAGACAGCAGTCGTCTGCTGCTGGAAATGACGCATGCCAGCGGTCAAGGCGGGGTGATGGATCTGGAGGTATTTGCCGATGCGGGTATCGCGATGGGGCAAGTGCCAGAACAGGTGAATATCACGGAAGGCAGCACACTGCGTTTGCTCTTGGAGGTATCGGCACGCGAGATTGGGGACCATGAAATCACTGTTGTTCTTACCACACCGCAGGGTGACAGTTTACGCCGTATTTTGCAGATGCCTGTGCGGGTCAATGATCCCGAAGTGGCGACCACACGCCAATTTACATTGGGCGCAGGCGAAGCGTTTACCTTTGACGGGGCAGTTCTTTCCGGCCTTCGCGCAGGGACAGGCCGCGCAACTTTGAATGTCGGGGGGCTTGCCCGATTTGATGTGCCTGGTCTGCTCCGGCAGTTGGACCGCTATCCTTACGGCTGCACCGAACAGGTCACTTCGGGTGCGCTGCCGTTACTGTATATGAGCGGCCTTGCGCAGGACGCAGGGGTAGGAACACCGTCCGAAATTGATGCGAAGATTTCTCAATCCATCGACCGTGTTCTGGCACGGCAGTCGTCGAACGGCGCTTTTGGGATGTGGCGTGCGGATACGGGTGCGTTTTGGCTGGATGCCTACGTCAGTGACTTCTTGTGGCAGGCGCAAGCGCAAGGGCATGCTGTTCCCGCGCGGGCATTGTCCTTGGCGCTCGATAACCTGCGCAACCGCATCAACTTTGCCCCCGACTTTGATACAGGAGGTGAGGATATTGCCTATGCCTTGCTGGTTCTGGCCCGTGCAGGCGGTGCCCGAATGGGTGATTTACGCTACTATGGGGATACCAAAGCAGGTGCATTTGCCACGCCGATGGCAGTGGCCCAGCTTGGGGCTGCATTTGCCGCTTACGGTGATCCAGCGCGTGCCAATCTAATGTTTGCCCGTGCAGATGCATTGCTGTTGAACACGCCTGACCGCAACCAGTGGCACGATGATTTTGGCAGCGGATTGCGTGACCGTGCTGCTGTTCTTACCCTCGCGGCAGAGGCAGGCAGCAACGTGATCAATCTCACCAGCCTGACCCAGTCGGTGCAGATGCAGGCCCGCAGCTTATCTACTCAGGAGGCCGCCCAGGTTGTGTTGGCGGCACATGCGCTTGGCACGTCCCAAGCGGGGGGATCAGTGGAGATTGATGGCGACACCCTGCAGGGTAATGTTGTGCGCCAGATCAGTGACCGTAACCCCGTGACACAAATGATCCGCAACACAGCGTCAGAGCCAACAGTGGTGACGCTCACCACATTCGGCGTGCCAGAGGTTGCACCTGAGGCTGGTGGCTATGGCTACTCCCTCACGCGGCGGTATTTCACGATAGAGGGGCAGGAGGTTGCTGGTCCTGTCGCGACAGGCACACGGCTTGTTGCTGTTCTTGAGGTGCAATCATTCGAGAAGATCGGGGCGCGGTTGATGATTGATGATCCGCTGCCTGGCGGCTTTGAGATCGACAACCCTAACCTGTTGCGCAGTGGTGCGGTGAAATCCCTCGACTGGCTCGAGGTTGCGCGGCCACAGAATGTTGAGTTCCGCAGTGACCGCTTTTTGACAGCGGTGGATCATGAGGGCGCGGGTCGTTTCCAACTTGCCTATGTCATGCGCGCAATAAGTCCGAGAACATATCACCACCCCGCAGCTTTGGTGACCGACATGTACCGCCCTGAGTACCGTGCAAATACCGCGACTTCGCGGCTGACCGTCACAGAATGAAACGAGGCGCCACCACCACGCTGGCTGTAATGGCAGTTGCCCTTGGCGTCGCTCTTTTGATCCATAGCAGGTTCGAGCAATGGGTTGCGCAGACAGATCTTCCGTCCGTCCTGTCAGAGGTGGGGGCGGAGGTACGTGCGCATGACGGCACGTTGCTACGCGCCTTTGCGGTTGAGAACGGCCGCATGCGCCTCGGCGTGAAGTTGCAACAGGTCGACCCCCAGTTCATCGCAATGCTGATCGCCTATGAGGACAAGCGGTTCTTTGATCACAAGGGCATCGATCTGCGCGCCATGGTGCGGGCGGCGGGACAAGCGGTCTGGCACGGCGAAATCGTTTCGGGCGCTTCCACGCTCACCATGCAAGTTGCGCGTTTGTTGGAAAACTCCGGCACAGGCAGCCGTGCGGGAAAGTTGCGGCAAATTCGCGTGGCACTCGCGTTGGAGCAGCGGCTGAGCAAAGAGGACATCCTGACGCTGTATCTGCATCATGCGCCCTAGGGCAGTTCCATTGAGGGGGTTCGTGCCGCCAGCCATGCTTGGTTTGGGAAAGAGCCATTGCGCCTCACTCAGGCGCAAGCCGCTCTGCTGATCGCCCTTCCACAATCCCCCGAGGCGCGCCGCTCTGACCGCCATCCGCAGGAGGCGCGTGCGGCGCGGGCGCGGGTTCTGGCGCGGCTTGATCTGCCGCCTGATTTGAACCAATCCGATGTGCCACGCGCGATACATCCTTTGCCACAGCATGCCCCGCATCTGGCGGCGGTATTGAGGCGCGAATCGCCTGCTCAATTGCGCCATGACACAACCCTTCATGTGCAATTGCAGCGCAAGATCGAAGCATTGGCACGCCGCGCGGTTGCGGGGCAGGCAGACGGTGTCTCTGCGGCGATATTAGTTGCCGATCATAAGAGCGGCGAGATTATTGCACATGTGGGATCGCCTGCCTTTACGGGTGCCGAAGGCGCACTCGGGTTTGTTGATATGACGACTGCGCTCCGTTCACCTGGGTCTACGCTCAAGCCGCTTGTTTACGGTCTCGCGTTTGATGAGGGGCTTGTGCATCCCGACACGCTAATCAACGATGCGCCCATCGCCTTTGGCAGCTACGCGCCACAGAATTTTGACGGGCAGTTCCGTGGCATGCTCACGGTGCGGGACGCCCTTACACTCTCTCTGAACATCCCGCCTGTCCTGCTCACGCATGAGTTGGGGGCGGCGCGGTTGATGTCAGGTCTGCGTCGTGCAGGAACACAGCCGCAACTGCCATCGGGAGAGGCTGGCCTTGCCGTGGCTCTTGGCGGAGTGGGAATGAGTTTGACCGACCTTGTCCAGCTTTATGCAGGGATTGCACAAGGGGGCCGCGGCGTTCCTTTGCATGTACAAAAGCAAGGTGATGGTGCTCCGCTTAAACGTTTTATGTCGCCCGTAGCGGCGTGGCAGGTCGGGCATATCCTGTCGGGAATTGCCCCCCCGCAGGGGAGTGCGGATGCCGTAGGGCAAATTGCATATAAGACGGGCACTTCTTACGGGCACCGTGACGCGTGGGCGATCGGATTTGATGGCCAGCATGTGGTCGGTGTTTGGCTCGGGCGTCCTGATGGTACCCCTGTTCCGGGGGCGTTCGGGGGTGCATTGGCTGCTCCGATCCTGTTTGAGGCTTTTGGCCATATTGGGGCGCTTCGTGTCCCGTTACCGCCACCTCCTGCAGATGCCCTCATCCTCGGCACGGCGTATCTGCCCCAGCAGCTCCGCACGTTTCAAAGCCGAAATTCGGCGTTTGTCGCTGATCCTAACAGTCCTGTTGTGGCTTTCCCTCCGGATGGTGCCGTCCTGAGGAACAGTGGATTTGGTGTCCCGCTCAAGTTGCGCCAAGGGGTATTGCCGTTAACTATTTTGGTGGATGGCTTTCCTATTATGACCGAGCTGCGCGGCCGCGATGTGGTTTTTCCGCTTGAGCAGGCAGGTTTTACTCGTATCTCCGTTGTGGATGCGCGCGGGCGCAGTGACAGTGTGGAAATTCGTCTGGACTAAGCGTGAGGCGGGAGGCACAGCACAGTCATGTCTCTTGCTTTGTCAGTCCTTCCTCTGCTGTTGATCCTTGCCGCTGGTTACGTGCTTGCCAAATCATCAATGATTCCCCGCGCGGGATGGGCCGCGATTGAGACACTGTCCTTCAGAGGGTTGATCCCCGCGACCCTTATCCTTGCCATTGCGCGATCCGACCTGTCGCTGGAGCGGTTTGGCGGCTTTGGTTTGGCACTTGTCGGGACATTTCTGGTCATCACCATACTATTGCTGTCCCTTCGATTGTTGCCGAAAACGATGCTGGACAACCCCGCCTTCACATCGTTGTTTCAGGGGGGTGTTCGTTGGAATGCCTTTGTCGCCCTTGCCGCCGCAGAGCAGTTTTTGGATGGTGGTTTGGCAGTGCTGGCTGTCGCGATTGCTGTGCTGATCCCGATGATCAACATCACTTGTATCGTAGTTTCGGCCGCTTTTGGTCCGTCAAAGGCGAGTGTGGCGAAAGTATTGAACACGCTTGTTCGCAATCCAATGGTGCAGGCTTGTGTCATTGGCCTGATGCTGAACTTTAGCGGGATGTCCCTGCCTGTCCCTGTGGTTGAGGCGCTTGATATGATCGGGCGGGGTGCTTTGGGCGTCGGCCTGATGGCAGTCGGTGCAGGGATCAGCCTGCGCAGATTGACGCGGCTGGACTGGCGGGTGTGTCTGGGTGTGGTGATGCGGCCCATCGCGGCCTCAAGCATCTTTGTGATGTTCGGTCTTTGGATTGGGCTGCCAGCGGCGCAGGTTTTTGCGGGGGTTTTGGTCTTTGCCGCGCCTGCTGCTTCAAATGGGTATATCATCGCCAAGCAGATGGGCGGGGACGCGGACCTTTATGCGGATATCATGACATGGCAGGTCGTCGTGTCGTTACTGGCCTTACCATTCTGGGCGTATATCCTGCTTTAGAACCTCAGGATAAGACCGTGCCATCATGGCGCAGCACTGCATCGAAAGCATCAGGATCGTCACTGACCGGCACCGGATCGCGGGTAAGTATGCGGTAGAGCCTAGCGCATCGTCAAAATCTTCACTGCGCAAATCGCGGATCATCATTGCCCTTAGCGGCGTCCTTCGCGCAGCCATGCGGCAGTGATCAGTCCTGCACTCAGCAACAGAACCAGCCATGCAGGCAAAATCGGCGTTTGGCGTACATCACGGGTTTCATAGGCGGCGCGGGGCGTTAACCCGATCCAGCCGCGCCCCGCAGCAGGACGGCCTGTGCGGACGTTGCGCACACTGGGTAGGCCATCCTCAAGGCGGACAACACCGCCGCGCATGGCGGTGATTACAGGCTCCAGCACGGTGGCATCCGCGATGGTTTCCACAAAGTCGCGTGGTGCGGCAGGGCCAAGGCCGATCACACTCAACTGGTCACCATTCTCGAGACGGTAGAGCCCAATCTCGGGGCCGGTGAACGTGGTTTCAAACCGACCAGGGGCGGAGGGTGAAAGCTCCAATTCGGTAACCGTCCCATCAGGTCCAGTAATCGTGAGCGGTGGTACTTCTTCACTCAGGGTGCGGCGTTCAATCCGCATGGTCTGGCCAATTGCATTGGCGGTCAGCGCTTCTTCTTCCAGTTCTGGTTCTCCCATCATCCAATGGGCCAATCGGCGGAGGAGTTCGAGCTGTGGCCCACCCCCCTCATAGCCGCGGTTCCAAAGCCATGCATGATCAGACGCCAGCAGGGCAACACGCCCCTCGTCTACGCGGTCAAGGATCAGTAGGGGGCGATCCTCAACCCCTGTCATGACGATATTTCCAGAAGTGGCCGTGATATCAATCTGCCGAAGCCAGCGGCCCCACTCCCCGTTTTGTGGCAGATCTGCGGTAACGGGATGGCGGTTACCTAGGTCGGGGACCAGCGGCAGGTAAGGTTCCTCAATCACACGGGCGGTTGGCGTGGCGGGCAGCACTGCGCCCAAGGGTGAGCGGAACAAGCTGTCTGCACTGGCAAAGTCAGGGCCGGCGGAAACCAGAACCGCGCCGCCGGCACGCACATATTGGGCGATATTCTCAAGATAGAGTGACGGCAGGATGCCGCGCCGTTTGTAGCGGTCAAAGATAATGAGATCGAAATCATCAATCTTTTCCATAAACAGTTCGCGGGTCGGAAACGCGATGAGCGACAGCTCTGACACGGGTACGCCATCCTGTTTTTCTGGTGGGCGCAGAATCGTAAAGTGTACCAGATCGACCGAGCTGTCGGACTTGAGCAGGTTGCGCCATGTGCGGCCGCCTGCATGAGGTTCACCGCTTACCAGCAGGACGCGCAGACGATCCCGCACGCCGTTCATCTGTATCACGGCGGCGTTGTTTCTGTCGGTCAACTCTCCCTCTGCCTCTGGCAGGGAGAAGCGGATAACGTTGCGCCCACCATGGGGCAGAGTGACAGGCAGCTCGAGGTCTTGACCGATAGGCACGCTGAAGCGTTGCGCATCCTCTCCATCGATGGAGATATCAAGGTCTGCGAAGGGCTCTCCCGCGGGAGCGGCGCCCAGATCGTCAATCCGAAGGGTGAGCACGACAGGCTCGCCGATAATGGCAAAGGCAGGTGCGCCAATCACACTCAGGCGGCGGTCCCAATCTGCCTCTTTACCGCTGAGCAGCACGTGAAACGGGGCGGGCAGATCAATCGGGAGATCGGCGTCATGCACGCGCCCGTCCGTCAGCGCGACAATTCCCGCAACCCGTGCGCGTGGCTCCTCGGCCAAGGCTTCGGTCAGCGCTGTCATCAATTCGGTACCGGCGTCCCCTTGACCATCGGTGATGGTAATGCGGCGCAACTCTGTGTTGGGGCGGGCCTCGATCTGTGCTGCAAGGGTGTTTGCAGCATCAGAAGTTTGCGTGGCACGGTCAGAGAGCCGCTGACTGGCGCTTTCGTCTTCCAGCATCAGGACAATATCACTGAGCGGTGCGCGGTCTTCTTGTTGGAACGACGGGCCAGAGAGCGCGGCCAGAACAACCAGTCCCGCCAAGGCACGTAGCGGCCAACCGTGCAGGCCGCGCACAAGCGCAAGTAAGATGCCCAGCCCTGCAATCACGGCAACCATCACCAGCATCGCCCATGGGATCATGGGATCAAAAACTATCGTCGTCGTCATTGGCCCAACCGATCCAAAAGAGCAGGCACATGGACCTGATCTGATTTATAATTGCCCGTCAGCACATGCATCACCAGATTGATGCCAAAGCGGTAGGCGATCTCGCGCTGGCGCTCACCACTAAACCCGCGCCCAACGGGAAGCATTGGCGCACCATTTGAAGTCACTGCCCATGCTGCGGCCCAATCATTACCGCCAATCACTACGGGTGTGACCCCATCGTTCAGGTCGCGGAATGGCATGCCTTCGATCTGTTCCGCATTGGGATCAGCGGCTTCGACCCAGACGTCACGGCTGTTGTGCCGCCCTGGAAAATCCTGAAGCAGATAGAATGTGCGCGTGATGACATGATCACTGGGAAGCGGCTCTAACGCAGGGATATCGAGGGGTGCAGCCAGCTCTTGAAGCTTGCGGCCATTCGGGCTTGAGGCGCCAAAGCTGGCCGTGTCGGCATCGCGTGTATCAAATAGGATCATCCCGCCCGAGCGCAGGTAGTTGTTGAGCTTTGCATAGGCATCGGCCGAGGGAGTCGGCTGGCGCGGCGTGATGGGCCAATAGAGGATTGGAAAGAAGGCCAATTCGTCCGTCTCGATGTTCACGCCGAGCGGGGCAGACGGCTCTACCGAAGTTCGAAAGAACAATGTGTCGCTCAGTCCTGTGAGTCCTGCGAGGGCTACTTCATCGACTTGCGCATCGCCTGTAATGACATGACCCAATGTCAGCTCTGCGGTAGCGGACAGCGCGAATTCTTCCTCGGCAGTTTGCGCATCGGCAGGCATACCAAGCAACAGCAGCGCCCCGAAAACAGTTGCGGTGGCATTGCTGCGGCTCAGCAGTCGGCCTGACAAGGAAAGCGACACGACAACGTCCGCCAACAGCAGAAGTATTGCGAGGCTCAAAAGCCATCCCGCCACGGGCTGTTCAGGAGCAACTGCGAGGCCACGAACGGGAATGTCTGCCGGCCATGTGGCGCGCATAAGCGTGCTGTCAGCAGTGAGTACATTGCGCGCCAATGTGCGATCGCCAGAGGTATAAAGTCCGGGCGGCAGCATCGGTCCTGTTGGCGCTTTGACAAGAATGGGGCCGTCCACACCTGGCAATGTGCCAGCATCGGTTAGCGTTCCAAATCCGTTGAGCACACGGCGGGGTATCCATGTGGTGCCTTCGAGTGCAGTGACCGACGTGCTCGCCGCAGAGGATGAAATCGCCAACCGTTCCATCATCTCGACAAACAATCCTGACAAGGGCAGCGTAGACCATTCCGCTGTGGCAGTTACGTGAAACAAAACGATCTGGCCCTGACCTACATTCTTGCGCGTGACCAATGGTGTGCCGTCACTCAGCGACGCGATGACGCGCTCTGCCAGTGTCGGATCAGGCTGCGCCATGACCTGAGCACTCACGGTAACATCGTCGGGTATGTTCAGGCCAAAGAAGGGAGAGCCGTTCGAGAAAGGTGAAAGTGCCTTTGGCTCCCCCCAGCTCATTGCCCCGCCTACACTTCGCCCACCGGCGCGAAGGCGGACAGGCATCAGCGGATCCTCGTCAATGCGGGAAATATCACTCGCGGCGATGCGTGGTCCTGCAAAACGCACCAACATCCCGCCACTCTCGATCCACTCGGTCAGGGGGGTGGTTTCTGCTTCGGATAGCGTCGCGATATCAGCTAGCACAATCACATCGGGATTGGCAGGCAGGACATCCCCGAGAGAGCCATCCAACAGATCAGCCGTAGGTGCCAAAGCCTGCTCAATGTAGTGTAGCGGTGACAAAAGCTCCAAACCTTCGCGGCTCTCACGGGCGGAAATCAGGGCGACTTCGCGGCGGCGCAACCCGTCATCGCTCAGCGTGCTGGCTCCTGCGGAGCGTTGTCCTGCAATATCAAACCGTGTGATGCGCGCACGAAGTTCGGAGGGAAGAACAAGAGCCGTTTGCGCCTCGGTGGCGCCTTCCTCGAATATGGCAGTGGCGGAGGCAAGGATTCGGCCATTGCCCGCAGGATCACGACCCTGTGCCTGTATGATAACTTCACGTTCTGCCCCTGCCGTGGCGCGAAGAATACGCAGCTGAACCGCGCCGTCCTCATACGTTGCGGGAAGGATCGCGAGAACATTCACAGCCGTCTTATAGGCCTCTAAAGTTCCCCGCTGCTGTAGCGTTTTGAGCAATGTGCCGCGCCCCTCATAGCCCAGCGTATCGCTGAACCAAAGCGTATCAAAGTTGCCAACGTCGGCGATTGCGACACGGGCACGCTCCAGCATTTCGGGGCTGGGCTGCCACGGGGCGGGAGCAAGGCCCGCAAGACGGCTGCGCCAGACATCTGCCGACTGGAACACGGGTTCCGCAGGTCTGGTCAGGGTCAGGAAACCAACAGTGCGACCAAGGCGGCTGGCGCGTGTCAGCTGCGCCTCTATCGCTTCTTGTTGTTGGGGCCAGCGGGTTGCACCTGCCCATGAGCCATCAAGGACAAACAGGATCGGGCCGTCACCTTCGGCCTGCTCGGCCTCGGGATTAAGAACGGGGCCAGCGAGCCCGATGATAATTGCGGCAATCGCCAGCATCCGCAGCAGCAACAGCCACCACGGTGTGCGGTCGGAGACAGTCTCGTCATCCTTGAGACCGAGGAGCAGAGCCACACCAGGGAAGTGGCGCTTGATCGGGGCGGGGGGAACAGCACGCAGCAGCAGCCAAAGCATGGGCAAAGCGCCAAGCGCCAGCAAAATCCACGGCGCGGTGAACCCGACGCCCCCCAGAACCATCATGCCGCAACTCCCCGCGCATCAAGCGCACCATAGAGCCAGAGCAGACCGGCCTGCGCCGTGCTGTCTGTGTGGTGGACGCCGTAGCGCCATCCAGTCAGCGCACACAGCGATTGCAGCTCTGCTTTCCTCTCGGCCAAGCGCGCGAGGTATCTGTCGCGCAGATCGTTTGCCTTTAGCGTTTCGTGGCTGATCGTGCCGCCTATGGATTGGAAAATAGTGCGACCTGTAAATGGAAACGCCTCCTCGGACGGGTCAAGGACATGGCACAGAACACCGCGCACACCGCGATCGGCAGCTTTGGTCAGCGCGGCGCGGACCCCATCGATATCGCCCATGAAATCAGAGATGAATACGGCCCGTGCATGGGGGATCATGGCGCGGTGTTCGGGCGGGGCATAGTCTGCCTCGTCATCGCGGCACAGCAGTTCCGCCAAAGACAGGATTTGAGGTCGACCCGCGCGGGGTGGCAGTTGCGTGCCTGTGAGACCCACACGTTCTCCCCCACGGTTGAGCAGAATTGCCACGGCCAGCGCAAGCGTGCGCGCACGCTCGATTTTCTGCGGAATTTCCTCGGACGATGTGAAGCGCATAGAGGCACCTTGATCGACCCAAAGCATCACGGATTGCGCGATCTGCCATTCACGTTCGCGCACAAATTCCGTGTCGCCCATGGCCGAGCGGCGGTAGTCGATAGCACGGCGGCTGTCGCCCACTTGGGCAGGTCGGTATTGCCAGAAATCATCCCCTGCGCCTGCACGTCTGCGGCCATGTGCGCCCAAAAGGACGGCACCAGCCAAATGCTCCGCCCGTGCCAGAAGCGCGGGAAATGCCGCGGCTTCAGTCTCTGACGTGGCGCGCAGTGTGAGGGGATTGCTCATGCAACGGCAGCTTTTGGCGAGGCGAGTGCGGCGGCAGTTTCGTCAATCAGCGCTGTCAGGCTGTCCCCACGTGCGCGAGCAGCGAAGTTGAGCGCCATGCGGTGTGTGAGCACAGGCCGCGCCATATCAATCACATCCTCGGCGGAAGGTGCCAGACGCCCTTGCAGCAAGGCTCGCGCCCTCACGGCGAGCATCAAGGCCTGTGCCGCACGTGGACCTGGGCCCCATGCAACGGTTTCTTTCACACGCGCACTTGCTTCTGCCTCATCGGGGCGGAAGGCGCGGACCAGATCAAGGATCACCTCGACCACTGAATCGCCTACAGGCATACGGCGCAAAAGCTGTTGCGCGGCGAGCAGCTCACCAGAAGTGAATACTTCAACAGATTGGCCCTCGGCCTCACCAGTGGTGGCGATCAGGATATCACGCTCGGTCGCGCGGTCGGGGTATTCGATGTCGATCTGCACAAGGAAACGGTCAAGCTGTGCTTCGGGCAGGGGGTATGTCCCTTCCTGCTCAATCGGGTTTTGTGTCGCCAGAACGTGGAACGGTTTGCCCAGCGGACGGATCTGACCCGCAACGGTCACAGTTTTTTCCTGCATCGCCTGTAAGAGGGCGGATTGTGTACGTGGTGACGCGCGGTTGATTTCATCGGCCATCAAAAGCTGGCAAAACACTGGCCCCTCGATAAAGCGGAAGCTACGCGAGCCGGATTCGTCGGTGTCCAACACTTCGGAGCCAAGGATATCAGCGGGCATCAGATCAGGGGTAAACTGAACCCGCTTGCCGTCCATACCCATCACAGTGCTCAGCGTCTCAACCAATCGCGTCTTGCCCAGACCGGGCAAACCGACCAGCAAACCATGCCCGCCACAGAGCAAGGCAGTAAGCGTAAGTTCGACCACGCGTTCCTGGCCGATGAAGCGGGCCGTGATGGATTTACGCGCCTCCCCCAGCTTTTCGCCCAAGGCTTCGATCTGTTCGACCATGTCTTCGATGGCTTGTGTGTCCGCTTGGGTCATGACTTCTCCGCTGTGCAGGTTATATCGTTATCATGTAAGTGTATCTCGATTAGAGGGAATGGCAAAAGTTATGAGCGGACAAAAAACTGTTACTCCATCGGCAGAAGGCCTCGCCGCGTCGATAAAAGCCGCGAAAACGCGCGGTTTGCCGCCAGTCGAGACGTGGAACCCGCCGTTCTGTGGTGACATCGACATGGAAATCCGTCGCGACGGCACGTGGTTTTATGAGGGAACCCCCATTGGACGCCCCGGATTGGTTAAACTTTTTGCCTCGATTCTTATTCGGGAGGAGGACAATTACTTCCTCGTCACCCCCGTAGAGAAGGTAGGCATCCGTGTTCAGGACGCGCCCTTTATCGCTGTGGACTTCGAAGCGTCGGGCGAAGGGGAGGCCCAGCGTCTGACTTTTACCACCAACCTTGAGGATATAAGTGTGGCAGGATCCGATGCGCCGCTCCGCTTTGTGCGCGATCCTGATACGGGAGAGCCATCGCCCTACGTCCGCGTGCGCCGCAACCTTGAAGCGCTGATCGACCGCAAAAGCTTTTACCGCTTGGTTGATCTGGGCGTCCATCATGAGGGCTGGTTTGGTGTCTGGTCGGGCGGCGCTTTCTTTGGCATCATCCCGTCAGAGGAACTACCGCAGGAGTAATGAAACCCGATGCAGGAGCCTATCAGTGAAAGCCGCCGCTAACCTGAGCCATCTCTGGCCCGAGCTCCCCTACCTTGACCGGTTCGATGCGGCGTCCCAAGCGGGGTTTAGGGGTGTCGAAGTCCTGTTTCCCTACGACGTGCCCGCAAAAGATACGCAACGCGCCCTGATGCGCGGCGGTTTGCAGATGGTTTTGATCAACGCCCCGCCTCCGAACTATACGGGCGGGGAGCGAGGCTTTGCCGCTGTTACAGGGAGCGAAGAGCGCTTTGCCCACGATATGCGGCGGGCAGGGCGTTATGCTCAGGCGCTTAGCGTGCCGATGCTTCACGTGATGTCGGGGGTGGCTACAGGACCAGCGGCCAAGGCCACGATGATTGCCAATCTTAAAGCAGCGACCGCCACTGCTCATGAGGGCTTAATGCTCACGTTAGAGCCGCTTTTCCCCCAATCCCAGCCTAACTATTTCCTTAATGATTACGCGCTTGCCGCCGAGATTATTGCTGAGGTTAATACCCCGAACCTAAAGCTGCAATTCGACAGCTATCACGCGCAGATGATCCATGGCGATGCATTGGAAGTATTCAGAAAATACCGTGATCTGATTGTTCATGTGCAGATCGGAGACACGCCGACACGCGGCGCACCAGGGAGCGGTGATGTGGATTTCAAAGCCCTCTTTGCGGAAATGCGTATCAGTGGCTATGAGGGTTGGGTCAGTGGCGAATATACGCCCGGCCCATCGACACAAGACACACTTGGCTGGATGGGAATGCTCTAACCTTACGTAAAAAAGGCAGGCGGATCACCTGCATGCCACTGCGGATATTTCTGCATCATGGTGGCGAATTCTGGCGCCGCCAAAAACTGCTCCAGCCAGCGGTGCAAACTCGGCCAAGGCTGTGTATCAAAAAAAGTTTTGTCGATAAACGCGAATTGCCGCACAAAAGGGGCGATTGCATAGTCAGCCAATGTCGGGCGATCGAATATCCATGGAGAAAGCTGAGCATCAAGATCAGTTAGAAATGCGCAGGCTTCCGCCCGATGGGTGTTTGCGTCCTCATCGGGGTACCGACTGGTGTATTTTGTGCGATCGAGCGCATGTTTGAATGGGCCATCATTGCGCGCGATCCACTCAAGACCACTCTGCCGCATGTCGAGCCATCCCAGCGGATCATTCAGCGCCAGCGCCCATCGCATGATCTCAAGGCTCTCGTCGATCACGCCCTCAACGTGGACAAGGCACGGAACAGTCGCTGATGGAGATACTTCAAGAAATGCCTGCGGTTTGTCGCGCAAGACAACTTCACGCAGCTCGACGCGGACCTGCGCTGCCTGAATCGCCAGACGCGCACGCATTGCATAGGGGCAACGCCGGAAGGAATAGAGGACGGGTGTCATGCGGCCAGCCGATGCCATTCCAGAGGTCGGGGCAAGGGTGAATTGGCATAATCGACGCGCAGGACCCGCCGCGAAGTCGCCTGAACCGCAGGCGCGGAACGGTGAAGCATGAGCATTTTGAGCACGAGGATATCGCCCCGCTTACCGATGCAGTTTTCAACCTCATGCGCGTTGGCACGGATTTGTGCATCCTCGGACCGAACAAAGCCGCAGAGATGCGATCCAAGCGCGATCTGCATCGGTCCGCTTTCTACGCTTTCATTGTCCAAATGCAGACGCACGAAAAGCATATGATCAAGGATCATCTTCGGGGGCTCACAATGGTGCAAGCCCGCCTTGTTGGACCAGTTGGTGTAGCCTTTGACGTCAACCTTTTCCTGCACCGCGATGACACGGTCCTGATGCCACGGCACGCCCCAGTTTGCCGTTGGAGATTTGTCAAACGCCACGACACGCGTGGGAAAGCAATCGGTCAGCAGCGCAGAGAGTGCCACGGCAATCGGCCCACCGGCACCAAGGAGCGATGCAAGACCAGCGGTTTTGCCCAAGCGTTCACCTGCCCGAGCTGCACCGCCCATACGGTCCAATTGCTCCAGCGTTGCGGCGTCAATTGCACCGCGCAGCCAGAGGAGGCCTGTGGTCTCAAAATCGCTCAATGCGCTTCGGCCCAGTTTGCCCCCGTGCCAGCATCCACGCTGAGTTTCACATCCAGCTTCACAACGGGGTCGGAGGCGTTTTCCATAATATCCTGCGCGACTTGGATCAGGTCATCCTCTGCGCCCTTCTCGACTTCGAAGAGCAGTTCGTCATGTACTTGGAGCAGCATTCTGGCGGGCAACCCCTCAATCGCAGCAGGCATGCGGATCATGGCGCGGCGGATCACATCGGCGGCGGTCCCTTGGATTGGGGCATTAATCGCGGCACGTGCGGCGAACCCTGCACGTGGACCTTTCGAGGCAATCTCTGGCGTGTTGATCTTGCGGCCAAATAGCGTCTGAACATAACCGTGCTCTTTCGCAAATGCCTTTGTGTCGTCCATATATTTACGAATGCCGGGGAACCGCTCGAAATAGCGGTCGATGAAGCCCTGTGCCTCAGCGCGAGGAATGCGCAAGTTACGCGCAAGACCGAAGCCGGAGATACCATAGATCACGCCAAAATTGATGGCCTTAGCCTGACGGCGAATGTCGGGTGTCATCTCTTCCATTGGCACATTGAACATCTCGGAAGCTGTCATCGCGTGAATGTCCAAACCGTCCGCAAATGCCTGTTTTAGCGCGGGCAGGTCAGCAATATGTGCAAGTAGCCGCAACTCAATCTGGGAGTAGTCGAGGGCGACCAGCACCTTACCTTCTTCCGCGACAAAGGCCTCGCGAATACGGCGGCCTTCTTCACTGCGGATCGGGATATTTTGCAGGTTAGGATCGGTAGAGGCGAGGCGTCCTGTCGAGGCCCCTGTGATGGAGTAGGACGTATGCACACGGCCCGTGTCAGGATTGATGTGATCCTGAAGTGCGTCTGTATAGGTCGATTTCAGTTTGCTGAGCTGTCGCCAGTCCAGCACCAGACCAGGCAGTTTATGCTCGGTCGCGAGGTCTTCGAGCACGTCGGCACCTGTCGCATAGGCACCAGTTTTGCCTTTCTTTCCTCCCTCAAGGCCCATCTCGTCAAACAGGATTTCACCCAGCTGTTTAGGCGAGCCTACATTAAACGGATGCCCGACAACTTCATGAATTTCAGCCTCTAACCCTGCCATTTTCTGGGCAAAGGCGTTGGACATGCGGCTCAGCGTATCGCGATCCACCTTGACACCGTGCCGCTCCATTTGGGCCAGAACTGGCACGAGGGGACGCTCAAGCGTCTCGTAGACGCGGGTGGTCTGGGCGCGGTGCAACATCGGCTTGAACATCTGCCACAATCGCAGCGTTATATCCGCATCCTCGGCTGCGTAAGGCACGGCATCTTCCAGTGGCACTTTGTCGAATGTCACGGCGGACTTGCCTGAGCCGAGCAAGGGTTTGATCGGCAGAGGAGTATGCCCCAGATACCGCTCTGACAGGGTGTCCATGCCGTGACCATGCAGGCCAGCGTTCATCGCATAGGACATCAGCATTGTATCGTCAAAAGGGGCAACTGTGATGCCAAGCTGTGCAAAAATCTTTGCGTCATATTTCATGTTCTGCCCAATCTTGAGGATCGACGAATCCTCAAGCATGGGCGTTAGCATCTGTAGTACGTCTTCAGTTTTCATCTGACCCTCGGCCAGATCATCAGAGCCGAACAAGTCGTCAGCGCGGTTGGCTTTATGAATAAGCGGAATGTAACACGCCTCGCCTGCATCCACACAAAGTGAGATACCCACCAGTTCGGCGACCATCTCATCAAGGCCCGTCGTCTCGGTATCCACGGCGACATATCCGCGGGCATAGATACGGTCGATCCACTTTTGCAGGGTCTCGGCATCGCCTACCTGCGTATAGGTCGCTTTTTCGAAGGGGATAACTTCGATTTCGGGTGCGTCCGCGCTGGGCGGTGGTGTCGACATCGCAGGCGCCTCGACTTTGAGCGCGTTCGCAATCCGCTGGGTCAGTGTGCGGAACTCCATTTCGGTCAGGAATTTGAGCAGTTTGTCAGGATCGGGGTCCTGAACTTCGAGATCATCGAGGGTGAAATCAAGCTCCATCTTTTCGTCCAGTTGTACCAGACGCCGCGAGAGGCGGATCTGGTCAGCATTGTCGATCAGCGTCTGGCGGCGCTTGGGCTGTTTGATCTCAGACGCACGCTCCAGCAGGGCATCGAGATCGCCGTACTCGTTGATTAGCAGGGCGGCCGTTTTGATCCCGATACCTGGCGCACCAGGAACGTTATCAACGCTGTCGCCTGCCAGTGCCTGCACATCCACGACACGCTCGGGATAGACGCCGAATTTTGCGTGCACCTCTTCGCGGTCGATGGTGTTATTCTTCATCGCGTCAAACATCTCGACGCCGCCGCCGACCAACTGCATCAGGTCCTTGTCGGAGCTTATGATTGTACAACGTCCACCCGCCTCACGCGCTTGCACGGCGAGCGTGGCGATGATGTCATCAGCCTCGAAGCCTTCTTTTTCCTCGCAGGCGATGTTGAAGGCGATTGTGGCGTCACGGGTCAGGGGGATTTGCGGGCGCAGGTCTTCTGGCATGGCCTCACGGTTGGCCTTGTACTGGTCGTACATATCATTGCGGAATGTATGGGAGCCTTTGTCGAAAATCACCGCGACATGGGTCACGTCCCCACCTGCGTTCCCTTCGACATAGCGTTGCAGCATGTTGCAAAATCCCGAAACTGCCCCGATGGGCAGGCCGTCAGATTTGCGCGTAAGCGGAGGCAGCGCGTGGTAGGCGCGAAAGATAAACGCGGAACCGTCGATCAGATGAAGGTGGTGACCTTTGCCAAATGCCATGTGCCGTGCTCCCTAAATGTGGTGAGCATCCTTTTGCCACGGCAGCGGCGTGCTCACCAGAGGGGAAGCACGGATTGCGACAAGTGGTTCAGACTTTGTCTTCGAAACCTTCAAGGATGTATTTGCAGTCGCAATAACCACACTCAACAAACCCCTTATCTGCAGGGATTTGCAGCCATACGCGCGGGTGACCACCTGCGCCGCCATCGCATGCAATGCGGTTTGTCGTGACGATGCGGATCTCTGGTGCGTTTGCTGTCATGTCATTGCCTTTGGCATGGGGGAATTCGTTTGGCCTGTTATGGCTAATGCGGGCGGTGCGGGCAAGGGGGCGGCGCGCATGGAGCGTTTGTCGGCATAACCTGACCGATATCACTGGTCGCAGTGATAAAGTGGTTCACGTAACCCCATTGGGTGGCTACAAGGCGGCAATACTTACTTTTGTCCCGACCGGAGCACGTAGTCCAAATGTCAGTCTCTAAACCTGTCGTCTTATGCATTCTTGATGGGTGGGGTATTGGCACGGGTCCGGAAGGAAACGCTCCGCATTTGGCCAAGACGCCGAACATTGACCGTATAATAGAGCGCTGTCCTTCGGCCACGCTTACGACATTCGGGCCTGACGTGGGGTTGCCCAAGGGGCAAATGGGTAATTCCGAAGTGGGCCACACCAACATTGGTGCAGGTCGTGTGGTTGCGATGGATCTGGGTCAGATTGATCTGGCGATTGAGCAAGGCAGCTTTGCCACGCATGAACCGATGTGCGATTTTATTGCTGCGATCAAAGCAACAGGTGGCGTTGCGCATCTCATGGGATTGGTCTCGGAGGGGGGAGTGCACGGGCACATCTCGCATATGATCGCGGCAGTGCGTGCGATTTCTGATGCAGGCGTTCGAGTTGTTATTCATGCGCTCACGGACGGGCGCGATGTTGCCCCGCAGTCGGTACTGGCCGATCTTGCGCATCTCGAAGCATCATTGCCTGAAAATGCGAAAATTGTGACCCTAACAGGGCGGTATTTTGCTATGGACCGTGATAACCGCTGGGACCGCGTGGCGCTGGCGCAGGGCGCGATTGCACAGGGTAAAGGCGTTAAGGTCGAAAGCGGGAAAGCAGCCGTGGAAGGCGCCTATGCGGACAACATCACCGACGAGTTTATCACGCCTTGTGTGATTGGCGACTATACTGGTGCGCAGGATGGTGACGGACTGTTTTGTCTGAACTTTCGCGCTGACCGTGCGCGTCAGATTATGATGGCACTCGCGGCGCCCGAATTTGACAGCTTTGACCGTGGCGCGCGGACTGATTGGGCCGCCGTTATGGGCATGGCCGAATATTCCAGCGCGCACAGCATTTATATGACAACGATGTATCCGAAGCCCGCGATCATCCACACGCTCGGCGCATGGGTAGCGGCCAAAGGGCTGCGTCAGTTCCGGCTGGCCGAGACTGAAAAATATCCTCATGTGACCTTTTTTCTCAACGGTGGCGCAGAGGAGCCCGAAGTGGGTGAGGATCGCTTTATGCCGCTGTCGCCCAACGTGGCCACTTATGATTTGCAGCCTGAAATGTCCTCTGCCCAAGTGACGGAGCAATTCGTGAAAGCCATTGAAGCGCAATATGACCTGATCGTCGTGAATTATGCCAATCCCGATATGGTAGGGCATACGGGTGATCTGGATGCCGCGATTGCTGCCTGCGAAGTGGTCGATGCGGGCCTTGGCCGCGCACTGGATGCGCTTGGGAAAGTGGGCGGTGCGATGATCGTGACTGCGGATCATGGAAATTGCGAGATGATGATCGACCCCGAAACGGGTGGGCCGCATACGGCGCATACACTGAACCCTGTGCCTGTTGTGGTGGTTGGCGCACCTGAGGGCGCTGGCCTGCGCACAGGCCGCCTCGCTGATCTGGCGCCAACAGTTCTGGCGCTTATGGGGCTGGACCAACCCTCTGAGATGACAGGGGAGAGCTTGCTCACGTGATACTCCGCGCGGCGCTTTTTATTCTGGCCCTTGCAGGCCCTGCTGCGGCTCAAGGGGATGCTGCGGCGCAGGCGCGTGCGGCCGTGACTATGCTTGAGGAGGCCGCCGTCCAACTAGAGGCGGCGGACGGTGCGCGTGACCGTGTGCAGGCTCTCACGCAGACTATTCAGGCCTTTGAGACAGGTCTTGCCGCCATGCGCACAGGCCTCAGACAGGCCGCAATCCGCGAGGCCCAGCTTTCTGCGCGGCTGGATGCGCGGGATGGTGAGGTGGGACAGCTGCTTGCCGTGTTGCAAAGCATCGGCACAGACAGCCCGACTGCGTTTCTGCACCCTGATGGGCCAACGGGCACGGCGCGGGCAGGTCTTTTGCTGGCCGAATTGACGCCTGCGCTGAACCAGCGGGCGGAGCAGTTGCGCCGTGATCTCGAAGATGTGCAAACGCTGCGGAGCTTGCAAACGAATGCTGAAGCGCGGCTGCGTACCAGCCTCACAGCTGTCCAGAATGCCCGTACCACGCTCAATCAGGCGATGGCAGAGCGGACCGATCTGCCAAAACGGTTTACTGAAGACCCTGTTTCAACTGCGATCCTCATCGCTTCGACAGAGACTTTGGGTGGGTTCGCCTCTGGACTGTCACAGATCGTGACGAATGAGGACCTGAACGTGGAAGTCCCCGTTAGTATCGAAGGGCAAATTGGTGCGCTGCCCCTTCCCGTACAAAGCATTGTGCTGCGCGGAATGAACGAGGCCGATGCCGCAGGTGTGAAACGCCCTGGTGTTTTACTCGCTACGCGACCGCGTGCCATTGTCACATCGCCAACTGCCGCCACCATACGGTATCAAGGGCCTCTCATGGACTTCGGGAATGTCATGATCCTCGAACCACGTGCAGATACTTTGTTTGTGCTTGCAGGGCTGGAAACGGTATATGGTGAAATAGGACAGGTTATCGCTGCTGGTACGCCAATCGGACTTATGGGTGGGGCCGAAGCAGGCGGTGAATTATCAACTGATGGTGATGACACTGGCGCTGCGCGCTCAGAAACGCTCTATGTAGAAGTAAGACAGGATAATGTTCCCCAAGATCCCGCATCTTGGTTCAGGACTGACAAGGATGGATAGTAGATGAAAAAGTTTTTGATGGCCGCAGCAGGCGGAACGGTCCTTGGTGTTATTGCCACGACCCAGATTGCAGCACCTCTGCTGGCGCAAGAAGCAGCCAAGACAGAGAATGTATATGAACAGCTCGATCTCTTCGGTGACATCTTTGAACGCATTCGTGCGCAATACGTCGAGGAGGTTGATTCGGGTGAGTTGATTGAAGCGGCGATTGACGGGATGCTGACTTCCCTTGATCCGCACTCCAGCTATCTTTCGCCTAAGGACGCTGTAAAAATGCGTGAACAGACGCGCGGTGAATTCGGTGGCTTGGGTATCGAAGTTACACAGGAAGACGGCTTTGTGAAAGTTGTCTCGCCCATCGACGGCACCCCTGCGGATGAGGCGGGTATCGAGGCGGGCGATTTCATTACCCATGTAGATGGTGAAAGCCTGTTGGGTCTGGTGCTCGACGAAGCGGTTGACCTGATGCGCGGACCTGTCGGTTCAGACATCGTGATAACGGTTGTGCGCGAAGGAGAGGGTGAGCCGTTTGATATAACCATCACCCGTGACACGATTGAGTTGACCGTTGTCCGGTCCCGTACTGAGGGGGATAGTGTCGTGCTCCGCCTGAGCACGTTCAACGACCAGACATACCCCAAGATGGCCGAGCAACTCGCTGAGAAAGTCGAAGCCGCTGGCGGTATCGACAACATCAACGGCTTTGTCATCGACCTGCGCAATAACCCGGGCGGTTTGCTGAACCAAGCGATCAAAGTGTCTGATGCCTTCCTCAATGAGGGCGAGATTGTCAGCACCCGCGGGCGCGAAGCCTCTGATGGGGACCGCTTCAACGCCAAGATGGGCGATCTGGCCGAGGGCAAACCGATTGTCGTGCTGATCAACGGTGGTTCCGCCTCAGCCTCCGAGATTGTGGCAGGCGCGTTGCAGGATCACCGCCGCGCCATTGTCATCGGGACCAAAAGCTTTGGCAAAGGGTCGGTCCAGACGGTTATGCCCCTGCGTTCCGAAGGGGCGATGCGCCTGACCACTGCGCGATACTACACGCCATCGGGCCGTTCCATTCAGTCGCTGGGTGTGTCGCCAGACATCATCGTAGCACAGCCCCCGCGCGCCACCGAGAGCGAAGAGGAAGAGACATCAGTTCGTCGCTCGCGCTCTGAGGCGGACCTGCGCGGCAGCCTGAACAACGACAGCCTGAGCGAGGACGAGATCAAGCAGATCGAAGCCGACCGCGAGAAGGCTGAGAAAGCTGCGGACCTGCGCATTGAGGATTACCAGCTTGCCTATGCCATCGACATCCTAAAAGGCCTGTCCGCTCTGGGTCCAAAGAACTAACCTAAGCTATAGGTAGATAAAAAGTGGGCCGTCCTCATCAGGGCGGCCCTTTTCTTTTAATCGGTACTGGTTGAGGCCTGATTTCGTTGCTCAAGCAGTCTCGAGGCAATGCCTGCGGAAGGCACGTTTGAGCATATCCAGTTCGGCACGCAGCAAGTCTACTTCGACCCGCATGTCATCGCCCAAGGCTTCACCTGCCATCAGTGTGATCGTCGCAAGTTGTTCGTCCTGTCCTGCATCGGATATAATAATCGTCTGCATACCGTCCGAAATCGCATCCTGAGGGATCGGAACGTGCACAGCAAATCCGCTTTTGTCCTCTAGAGCTTTGACAGTGACGTCTGGCACCTGCTTGCCTTGATGCACGACATCAAGCTTGGGGGCTGCGTCATGGCTCGCACCGGTAAGCAGGCCCTCCCAAACGCCCTGTTGCATCCTGGTCTTGGTGAGTATGAGGCTGGTCATAGCGTCCTCCATCGCCCTCGGAGGGCGGACAAAATTAGGGTTTAAATCTGGGCGCGGGGGCGGCGTGAGAATGTCAGGTCACGCAGGACAACCTGATTCATTTCTGGCCCCTCAAAGATAAGGTCAAGCCACGCGCCTTCGATCCGCCGCTCGTTCAGGTTTGAATAGGCCAGATCGAATTCGACCACGATCTGGTCTTGTGAAAGGTCCAGCTCACGAACGATCTGTTCGGTGTTGGGGCCATTCTTGATGTTGAGGTGGGCAAAAATCTCGATCGGTTTTTCCAGCTCGAAAATCACATCCATGCGAATGAGGTGCGTGCGCTTGAGGCCTTCAACGCCCCCTTCCGGCAGATCGAGAACCAGCGACAGGAAGGACCCGTCAAAACGGAAGACGTCCATGCGCAATCCGTAGGGAGCAAGGTCTTATTCACGCAGCTGGCGCAGCGTAAGCTCGGAATACTCGCAGTCGTGGAAAAGCGTAATTTCATTGCCCAGCATAGAGCGGGTTTGCACTGCGGACATGCCCGGCTTTGGCAGGGGGCCGCGCCACAGTTCTGGACGCCATGCCCAGTCTGCGTTGTGGGGTTTTGGAAAGCTGGTGGACCCTTCGAGAGGAAGGGCAAGCCGCTCGTCCGCTACATGAATCAATTGGTCCAGATGCGCCTTGAGCTGGCGGGCGCGCATGCGCTGACGTCGCAGAGAAATGAGATCAGCCGCCCGCGCCATGCGCGCATTGCGGGCCCATTTAGCGAGCGTTCGGCTAAGACCGCCTTATCAAAAAAGATGTTCGCCAATTTTGGCCATATCGTCTGCCTTGCTGCTCTCGGTGTCTTTTTATGTCACAGAACCAAGGATGCCCCCAGCCTGCATATTGGCAGTAGGATGCCATGCAAGCCTAGGGCCGTGCAAGCATCGTGATTCTAACCTGCGTTCATCTTGTTTGTGGTGCTTTTGATCATCTCTTCCAACAGGCTGGCACCTTCGGGTGAAACAGCTCTTCGCCCTTCAGGGCCAAATAGGGCAGCCCCCATTGTAAATTTTCCGACCTTTGCGATCGACCGCCAATGTGTCGGGGACAAATCAGGCGAGGGGGCAACCCCTTTGGTGCGGAATACGATGCCGTTATCGCTCTGCCGTGCGTCCTCGGGTGGACCAACACCTGCCGCGGTTGCCACTTCTTGTGCAGTCGGCAGGATTGGGTTCAGGACATTGCGCGTCAGGCTTACAGTTAGGACACCTGCTGGCGCACCCTCCCCACCTGTCGCTGCACCCATATTGTCACAACGTGCCATAAGCGCGAATTTATGGCTCAGACTTTCTGGATCAATGCAGTACCCCGACGGTGGCACCAATGTAACGCCGCCGCGCATCATCATCGCTTGGGTCAGCGGCACTGCTGGTAGGGCGGCGTCTTCTAGCGGTGCGAGTCCCGCCAGAAGTGTCGTGCCTGTATCCATCGCTTCACACGCGCCCAGCACCGAGGCGAGGCCGAGCGCGATGAGGTGTTTAGAGGTCCATGTAGTCATGACGCTCTTTCTTGGCGCCGGGATGCGTCACTGCTCCCAGATATGTCGGGCCGACAAGCTGCGCATATTTCCACAGCGCACCGGATGCGTAAAGTGTTTCGCGCGGACCAGTCCATGCCGCTTTGCGCTTGGCGAATTCCTCGTCAGTCAGATCAACGGAGATGGAGCCTGTGATTGCGTTAAGCGTAATCATATCGCCATTCTTCAGCAGGCCGATCGGACCGCCCAAGGCCGCTTCCGGACCTACGTGACCGACACAAAAACCGCGTGTCGCACCCGAGAAACGACCATCGGTGATGAGTGCCACCTTCTTGCCCATGCCCTGACCCGAGAGCGCCGCTGTTGTCGCCAGCATTTCGCGCATACCGGGACCGCCGCGTGGACCCTCGTTGCGGATCACAAACACATCACCTTCGGAGTAGGTGCGGTTCTGTACGGCTTCAAAGGCGTCCTGCTCACATTCGAACACCAGCGCGGGGCCGGTGAAGACGATATCCTCGTCACTCATGCCTGCGATTTTTACGATGGCCCCTTCAGGGGCAAGGTTCCCTTTGAGACCCACAACACCGCCTGTGGTGCTGATCGGGTTTGTCACCGCATGGATCACTTTGCCATCTGCATCGCGTTGGACTTTGTCCAGCTCCTCACCCATGGAATAGCCTGTGACTGTCATACAATCCTCGTGGATCATACCCGCTTTACGCAGCTCACGCATGACAACAGGGACACCACCAGCTTCATAAAGGTCCTTGGCGACATAGGCACCGCCTGGCTTCATATCAACAAAGTGGGGGGTGTCGCGGAAGATTTCGCAGACGTCCTCCAGAAAGAAATCAATTCCCGCTTCATGCGCCATGGCGGGAAGGTGCAGACCCGCGTTGGTGGAGCCGCCTGTGCAAGCAACGATGCGCGCTGCATTCTCGAATGCTTGACGCGTGCAGATGTCGCGTGCGCGGATGTTCTTCTCGATCAGGTTCATGACTGCTTTGCCTGATGCAATCGCATACTCATCGCGGCTCTTGTACGGGGCAGGTGCGCCGGACGAGTTGGGAAGGGCAAGGCCGATTGCTTCGGACACACATGCCATTGTGTTGGCCGTAAACTGGCCACCACACGCACCCGCCGAGGGGCATGCAACGCGCTCAAGTACATCAAGTGCTTCCTCAGAGAGCGTGCCACCCTGCCAGTTGCCCACAGCCTCGAACATGTCCTGAACTGTGAGGTCGCGGTTGGCAAATTGCTCTGGCACGTTTGCACCTTCGGCAGTGCGACCTGGTAGGATGGAGCCGCCATACATGAATACAGAAGGCACGTTGAGACGGATCATCGCCATCATCATTCCGGGCAACGATTTGTCGCAACCCGCCAAACCCACAATCGCGTCATAGCAGTGACCGCGCATTGTTAGCTCAACGGTGTCGGCAATCGCCTCACGCGAGGCAAGGGAGGAGCGCATGCCCTCATGGCCCATCGCAATGCCGTCGGTGACAGTGATGGTTGTGAACTCCCGCGGTGTCCCTTGCTCGGCTTTGACGCCGATCTTGACCGACTGCGCCTGACGGTTGAGCGCGATGTTGCACGGCGCTGCCTCGTTCCAGCACGTCGCAACGCCAACCAGAGGCTGGTGAATCTCCTCCTCCGTCATGCCCATCGCATAGTAATACGAGCGGTGCGGCGCGCGCGCCGGTCCTTCGGTTACATGGCGGCTGGGCAGTTTGGATTTGTCGAAACGTGGGTTGCTGGACATGTGAGGGCTCTCCTGTGAAGAATTCTTTGACAACGGCATAATGGTGCGAACCGCCTGCTGCAAGCGTTTGCAGTCTGCGGTGGCTGGCAATGTATGGTGTAAGTCACTAAGTATGACACTCGATTTCCCGCAGAAAGCCATTGTTATGGACCGCAGCCTGTTCGCCTTTATCTGGAAGCACTCCAAGCGTGAGCAGATGGTCCTATTGGCGGTCACGCTGATTACCTTCCCGCTGTTGTATACGACATTGATCCTGCCAAAACAGATCATCAACGATGCGATTGGCGCCGAGGATCCGATGGTCAGCTTTGTCAGTGTAGAGCTGAGCCAAATTCAGTTTCTGACGGCTTTGTGCTTTGCCTATCTTGCTGCCGTTTTGATTCACGGCCTGCTTAAAATGCGGCTAAATACGATGAAAGATGTCACAGCCGAACGGCTTCTTCGCCGTTTCCGCTACACGCTTATCTCGCGCATGATGCGCTTCCCGACACGGTATTTTAGGACACCTCACAGGGGGAACTGGTCAGCATGATCACCTCCGAGGCAGAGCCGATGGGCGGCCTGATGGGAGATTTTATTGCGCAGCCTGTGTTTCAGGCAGGGCAGATGATCACGATTGTGTTCTTTTTGTTCCTGCAATCCTTCTGGTTTGGCCTCGCTGGCATCGCGCTTATTCCATTGCAGGCCTATGTCATTCCCATCCTGCAACGCCAGATCAACCTGCTGAACAAAGAGCGGATTACCGAAGTGCGACTCCTCTCTGCCGAGATCGGTGAAACGGCCGCAGGCATAGCTGATTTGCGCAACAACGGTGGGTGGCGCTTCAGGCTGGCGCAGTTCACCGACCGTTTGGGTCGCCTGTTCGAGATCCGCTTTAAAATTTATCAAAAGAAATTCTTTATGAAGTTCCTTAACAACTTCATCACTCAACTTACGCCATTCTTTTTCTACCTTGTGGGCGGCATTCTTGCCATTCGGGGTGAAATTACGGTGGGCGCATTGGTCGCGGCTCTTGCGGCCTACAAAGACCTCAGTAACCCGTGGAAAGAGTTGCTCGCCTACTACAATCAGACTCAGGATATGGCCTTGCGCTGGGATATTGTGACCGAACGGTTTGCGCCTGCGGGCATGATTGACGATGCCTTGTTCGAGGGAACACCCGAAACCGTGCCACACCTAAAAGGCACCATCGCGCTGCAGAATGTATTTGTACGTGGCGCTGATGGGAGCTCGGTTCTGGAAGACATCACGCTGGATATTTCCAAAGGCTCACAAGTCGCGATCAAGACATCTTCGATGTCTGAGAGGCGTGCGATTGCTGAACTGCTGACCCGTGAAATTATACCAACGCGGGGCAGTGTGGTCATGGGCGACATTGATATCTCGACGCTGCATCAGGCGGTGATTGCTGCACGGATCGGCTATGTGCGAGCGCAACCCTACCTGTTTCACGGCACCATCGGCGACAACCTTTTGATGTCCTTGCGTACCTCGCCCAAGACAGTTTTGTGGGACCCTAATCACAAAGATAACGTCGGGATCGAAGCGCGCTGCTCAGGCAACAGCCTTGATAGCTTGCGTGCCGGATGGATTGATCCTGCCTTGGCGGGTTTGGATACCATGGACGACGTATATGACTGGTGGTTCGAGTTGAGCCGCGTGCTCAATACCGACGAGGCCATTATCCGTGGCATGTTGGGGACCAAGATAGACGTGACCGAGCATGCGGGGCTGGCCCGTTCGATCATCGACCTTCGAGAGCAGGTTTATGACACGCTCAAAGAGCGCAATCTTGACGGTGCGATCCACCGTTTTGATCCTGACAAGTTCAACCCTGCGATCCCGCTTGGTGGTAATCTCATGTTTGCGGCACCGCGTCGTGATATCAGCCAGCGGGGCCTTGCCGCAGAAAAAGTGTTTATCGGAATGATCGCCGAAAACGGTCTGGCAGAGCAGGGCATCGGCATCTCCCAAACACTGGTTGAGACCCTGCACCAAACCTTTGGCATGGATGGCACCAATCATCCGTTGTTCACCTCTTTGAACATTGACGAAGATCTCTATGAGCAGCTTGTGGATATTGCGACTCGCCGCCGCACCAAAGGCGATGGGGCATTGAGCCAAGATGAATTTGCCCTGCTGCTGACCGTTCCCTTTGCGCTCACGGCAGAGCAGATTGGCCCCGCATTTCCCGAAGCTTTCAAGGATGAAATCCTCAAGATCCGGCGCAGTCGCGGCGCTACCCTGCGGGAGTTGGCCAAGGATTTGTTTGTACCCGTAGCACTTGATACCTTCCTGCCGCGGATGACCCTGCTTGAGAACCTGATTTATGGACGCATTTCGGCGATCGCAGGGGTGCAGGCCGATCTGGTGGTGGATGCCGTATCCGATGTACTGAGAGAGCATGATTTGCGCGCTCAAGTGGCCCGTATTGCCTTTGATATCCCCACTGCGATTGGCGGCACCAACCTGCCGCAAACGATCCACGAGCGTGCCGCATTTACCCGAGCTGCGATCAAACGGCCTGACGTAATCATCTTCGACCAAGCTCTTGCGGGGAGTGACCTGACCCGCACGCGCGAGCGGTTGCGCGACTTGTTGCCGGACACGACACAGATTTTCCTCGACGATGCATTTGATGCGCCTGAAAGCTATGAAATGTTTGTGGAAATCAACCATGGCCGCATTGATGGGGTCGACAGCACCGAACGGTTTGACAGTTCAGACAATATCTCCGACGACTTGTGGCGCAAGCTGAAGCTGATCCAGCGCAATAAGCTATTCGGGGCACTCGCGCCACGGGCCCAGCGGCTTTTGGCTTTTGCGGCGCAGTGGTATGATGCTCCGTCGGGTACGACCATTTTCAGCATGGGACAAAAGGCTGACGCGGTCTATTTGTGCCTCTCCGGCAAAGCCGAGGTGAGGTTGCTGGATAAGGACGGCGTCGAGCACCATGTCTCGACGGTTGAACCGGGTCGCGTTATCGGGGATCTCGCCGTGATCATCCATGAGCCGCGAAAAGCGAGTTTGAAAGCGCTCGAAGATACGCGGTTCCTGAGGATCGGTGCCGACGAATTCCGCTCGGTCATCGAGAGTGATACAACCGTTTTGATGAGCTTGCTAAAGACGGTTTCGGGGCATTTGAGCGGCGCTGCCGAAGTGATACGGGATGCACAAATCGAAATCCCCCGTGACACGTTCAAGGATGAGCCGTGATGCGTCTGATGCCTGACTATTCCGCCCACGTGCTGCACACCACAGCCGCCGCAGACCGATCCGAGCTGTGGCGGACACTGCTTGCCATTGTTGCGATGGTTGCGGTCTACGTGCCTCTTGCGCTGCTATTCAATCAGGCCGTTTCCGAACTGACCCGTTATCGCCCAACCTTTCATGATGAGTTGATGGCGAGTGATACGCCGCTGGCCATGTATGTCCTTTTGGCAAGTTTTGCGCTCATCAGCATCAGCGTTCTTGCCATTGTGAAGTTTGTGCACAAGCGGGATGCGCTTACAGTGTTCGGCCCCACAATCCTTGCAGTGCCGCAGTTTTTCCGTGTGACAGGTATTCTAGTTCTGCTGGGGGCTGTTCTGATGATCCTGCCGCCTTATGGCATTGGCGGCGATTTGGTGCCGAATATGGCCGTTGGCCTATGGGCCCTGCTGCTGCCGCTGTCGCTTTCTGCTGTGTTTGTACAGATCAGCGCCGAGGAGATTTTCTTTCGCGGGTATCTGCAACAGCAACTCGGCGCGCGCTTCTCCTCACCTCTGGTCTGGATGGTGCTGCCGTCCATCTTGTTTGGGATACTGCACTATCAACCCGCAGAGGCAGGTGAGAATGCCGTAATGATTGTCGTGTGGGCGACCTTGTTCGGGGTGCTGATGGCTGATCTGACTGCGAGGGCAGGCAGCATCGGTCCCTCACTTGCCGTGCATTTTTTGAACAATGTCACCGCTCTGCTGATCACCTCCTTGCCCGACAGTCTCGGGGGCTTGTCGCTGTGGCATACCCCATTCGGAATGGAGGACGAGGCACATTTACGCGCATGGATGCCAGTGGATTTCGCCATGATGATTGTCAGCTGGCTGGCAGCGCGACTGGCCTTGCGCCGCTGATTGCAATTCCCGCGCGACCCCCTTATTTGAATGGTATGCGTAATGGTACGAGGCCCGCGATATGAACTGGATCAACAACTATGTCCGCCCGCGGATCAACTCGATCTTTTCGCGCCGCGAGACTCCAGAGAACCTTTGGACGAAATGTGATGAATGCGGCACGATGTTGTTTCACCGCGAGGTGAGCGATAACCTCAATGTTTGCACCAACTGTGGCCACCACATGCACATCACTGCGCGTGACCGTTTTGCCGCGCTGTTTGATGGCGGTATATTCAATGAAGTGAAGGTCCCTGCGCCCACCGTTGATCCGCTCCAGTTCCGCGATCAAAAGAAATATCCAGACCGCTTGCGTGCTGCGCAAAAGCTGACCGAAGAGAATGAAGCGATGCTGGTCGCCGCAGGCGAGATTGGCCGTACGCCTATCGTCGCTTGTGCCCAAGACTTCAGCTTTATGGCTGGCTCCATGGGTATGTACGTCGGCAATGCGATTATCGCCGCAGCCGAAGAAGCAGTAAAGCTCAAGCGCCCGTTGATCCTCTTCTCCGCCGCTGGTGGCGCGCGCATGCAAGAAGGCATTCTGAGCCTGATGCAAATGCCCCGCACCACGGTCGCGGTGCAAATGCTTAAAGAAGCTGACCTGCCCTATATTGTTGTACTGACCCACCCCACCACGGGTGGCGTTACCGCCAGCTACGCCATGCTGGGTGACGTCCACATCGCCGAGCCGAATGCACTTATTTGCTTTGCTGGGCCACGCGTGATTGAGCAGACGATCCGCGAGAAACTGCCCGAAGGTTTCCAGCGTGCGGAATACCTCCTGGAACACGGTATGTTGGACCGCGTCACGCCACGCACCGAGATGCGCGATGAACTGATCACGATCACCCGCATGTTGATGGGTCTTCCCCCTGCTGTCCGGGGCGATCTGCCAGCACCTGTTGAAGCTCTGCAGGAACTACCACAAAAAGCGGATACAGCGGCACAAGCCGATCCTAAGAAGTGATCCTGAAAGCATAGTCAGGGTTGGTCTGCATATCGGCGTTACCTCATATGCAGGTCTGATTTTGTAAAATAAGAAGTGAAATTCCCGCATGACGGCTCAGACATCCGACCTCATCCTTGAGCGCATGATGGCGCTGCACCCGAAAATCATCGATCTGACGTTGGATCGTATGCTCAAGCTGCTGGATGCGCTGGGCAATCCGCAGAACAGTCTACCGCCTGTTATCCACATCGCAGGAACCAACGGAAAAGGCTCTACCCAAGCGATGATCCGCGCGGGATTAGAGACTGCTGGCAAGAAGGTTCACGCTTACACCTCCCCCCATCTTGCACGGTTTCACGAGCGTATCCGGCTTGCTGGAGAACTGATTACCGAAGAGCATCTGACGCAAGTTTTAGACGAATGTTATGCCGCCAATAATGGTGAGAACATCACCTATTTCGAGATTACGACCTGTGCGGCATTGCTCGCTTTCTCGCGCACGCCTGCGGATTATACGCTGCTCGAAGTTGGCCTTGGTGGGCGGTTGGATGCAACCAATGTGATCGCCGATCCCACGGCTACAATCATCACGCCCGTCGACCTCGATCATCAACAGTTCCTTGGCGATACGCTGCCCGAGATTGCAGGTGAAAAGGCGGGCATAATCAAGCGTCGCGTGCCTTGTATTGTTGGCCCGCAGCAGGAATCAGGCCTTGAGGTGATCGAAGCAGTTGCCGCACGTCACATGGCTCCGTTGAGTGTCTATGGCCAGCATTGGCATGCGCACCGTGAGGCAGGGCGGATGGTCTACCAAGACGAGCAGGGCCTGCTTGACTTGCCGTTGCCCAATTTGCCGGGCTTGCATCAGGTGCAAAACGCAGGCGGTGCGATTGCGGTGCTGCGCACACTTGGTTTTGATAATGCGGCCTGCGAAGGAGCGGTGACAAAGGCCCAATGGCCTGCGCGGATGCAACGCCTCAAACACGGGCCCCTGGTCGCTGCTGCCGCTACGGCAGAACTTTGGCTGGACGGCGGTCACAATCCGGCAGCTGGTGTGGCGCTCGCGACTGTTTTGGACGAGTTGCCAAAGGTGCCGACCTATATGATTTGCGGCATGCTCAACACCAAGGACATCTCGGGCTATTTGCGCCCGCTTGCGCCTCATATAACAGCGCTGCATGCTGTCTTGATCCCTGGTGAGGCGGCGACATTGCCTGCGGCTACGACGGCACAAGCGGCTTTGAGTGTCGGGATGGTGGCAACGGAGGCTGCGGATGTTGAAACTGCTGTGTGCGAGATCGTGGAGGTCGACCCGCATGCGCGCATCTTGGTCTGTGGTTCGTTGTATCTTGCAGGCAACATATTGCGCTCAAACGGTTAAGCAGCCACTAAATGGAGAGTGCAAAGATTGACCTAAGGTCAAATTCGGCCTTAGGAAGCTCGTAATAGCAGACCATGTAAACGAACGCATGAGTACTGATAATTCCGAGGATCGCGCATGCCCACAGAGCCAACAAAAACCGACACTACTTCTGATTCCAAAACGGCAATTCTTGGTCAGGTTATCGCATGCACCGTCGCATTGGGAATCATGGGATTGGGTGCCTGGAGCCTTCTGGGGCAAAAATCGCCGTACCATCCCGAGGCCTATGACGACGCAGTGACGCGCGGAACATTGGACCTTACGGGGCTAACCGACAGCAATTAGACTTCGGTCCAATCCTCACTTTGCATTTCGCGCAGGCGCGAGGCTGTCCGCTCAAATTCAAATGTGCCTTCCCCTTCGAGATAAAGCATCTCAGGTGCTGCCGCCGCAGAACAGATCAACTTGACACGCGCTTCATAGAGAGCATCAATCAACGTAACAAAGCGTTTTGCCTCGTTGAAATTGGAGCGCCCCAATGCGGGGATATCATCCAGCATCAGCACTTTGACAGCTTCAGCCAAGGCGAGGTAGTCAGCGGCGCCCAATGGCTGGCCGCAGAGTGCATGGAACCGTGCACGGCCCAACCCGTTGCGAAACGCGGGCAGGATAACATCACGTCCTTTGACGCGCAGGGTCAGTGGCCCCGCCTCGCCGCCGGTGAGGTCGCGCCAGACCGCATCCATTGCCGCGTGGCTTTCTGCATTGACGGGGGTAAAATAGACGGGGCTGCCAGACAGGCGATCCTGACGATAATCGGTCGGGCTGGCCAATTCATGCACAACCATTTTTTCTTTGATAAGCTCGATAAATGGCACAAACAGATTGCGGTTCAGCCCGTGTTTATAAAGGTCATCGGGGATACGGTTAGAGGTAGTGATGACCACCACACCGTCCGCGAACAGCGCCTCGAACAAGCGGCCGACGATCATCGCATCGGTGATGTCGGTAATTTGCATTTCGTCAAAGGCGAGCAAACGGACAGAGCTGCTCACCGCTTTTGCTACGGGGGCAATGGCATCATCAACACCCGTTTTGCGGGCCTCGTGCATGGCGCTGTGGATTTCCTGCATAAACGCATGGAAGTGTACCCGCCGCGCTGGGATACCTTCCAGACTGTTCACAAACATATCCATCAACATGGACTTCCCGCGCCCAACACCGCCCCAAAGATAAAGACCCTTTGGCGGCTCGGGCGCTTTGCGAAACAGCCCCTTTTTCATAGGCTTCAAAAGGGTGTCGCGGATGCGGTCAAACTCTGGCATCAAGGCTTCTTGCGCGGGGTCGGGGCGCAAAGTTCCATCAGCGATCATTCGGTCGTATTGTGTGCGCAGATTTGTCATGGCCCTTTCCCTACCGCCAAGAAGTGCCCTTGGGAAGTGTGTGCATACAATCATCGGATTGACGATCCGTAACGCCGCGCGCAGTTTGATCTGGTCGTTGTTGGAGCCGCATTTTGGAAAAATCTCCCCTTTTCTCGCCTGTCTTGATCGTGGGCTGCATCATTATCATGGTCAGCTTCGCCATCCGCGCCTCTTTTGGCATGTTCCAGATTCCTATCGCAGAGGAGTTTGGCTGGCTTCGGGCTGAATTTTCGCTGGCGATTGCGATCCAGAACCTCGCGTGGGGGATCGGGCAGCCGCTGTTCGGGGCAATGGCGGAAAAGATCGGGGACCGCAAAGCCATTGTGCTGGGTGCGGTGATCTATGCGCTGGGCCTTATCCTGTCGGCGGGGGCTGACACGCCGATTGCGCATCAAACCTATGCTTGGCTGGTGGGCTTTGGCATTGCGGGTACAGGCTTTGGTGTGATCCTTGCTGTTGTGGGGCGTGCGGCGTCTGACGACAACCGATCCATGGCGCTGGCGGTTGTCACGGCAGCGGGCAGTGCGGGCCAGATATTTGGCGCACCATTGGCGGAATGGCTGATGGGTATGATGAGTTGGCAAATGGTGTTTGTCGTCTTTGCCGCTGCAATTCTATCGATGATCCTCACGCTGCCCTTCATGCGCGCACCAGTTCAGGTCAACCGTGCCGAGCTGGAAGAGGCGATGGGCACGATCCTGCTGCGCGCTTTCAAAGATCCTAGTTATACGCTCATCTTCCTCGGTTTCTTCTCTTGTGGCTATCAACTGGCGTTTATCACGGCGCATTTTCCTGCTTTTGTGACAGAGATGTGCGGCCCCATCCTTGCAGGAAGTGCGCTGCACAACATGGGCATCACGACCACTTCGGCTCTTGGTGCTGTCGCTATTTCGCTGATCGGTGCCGCTAATGTTGGCGGTACGCTACTCGCGGGTTGGGCCGGTAAGCGGTACTCGAAGAAGTACCTGCTCGCCGGAATATACACGGGCCGTACAATTATCGCTGCGATCTTTATTCTAATGCCGATTACGCCGTTGAGTGTGGTTATTTTTTCCGTCGCGATGGGGTCACTTTGGCTTGCCACTGTGCCGCTCACCTCTGGATTGATCGCCCACATTTACGGTTTGCGGTATATGGGCACGCTCTACGGGATTATCTTTTTCAGCCACCAATTGGGCAGTTTTGTGGGCGTCTGGCTGGGGGGGCGCATGTATGATGCTTATGGCACCTATACCACTGTCTGGTGGATTGGCGTGGCCGTCGGTGCGTTCAGTGCGGTTGTCCATCTGCCCGTTCGGGAACAGCCTGTGCGCCTTGCAACTGCTTGACACTTTCACAGTGAAACGGGATTGGTAGTGTCATGAGATATATAGCCATTTTCCTGATTATGTTGGGCCTTTCCGCCTGCAACAGCGCGCAACCTAATGATGCTGGCAGCAGCAGCGCCCAACAGAAGAAAGCGGTTGCGATGATTGGCTTTGTCCGCTCGGACCCGTTGTTGAGCAGCTTTCCACAGTCCTGCCCTGCGAGCGTCTACAAGACAGGATCGGCTATTGCGGGAGAGGTGGCCGATTGCACCAAAAATCCGCGCAAATGCATCACCTAATGTAAAAGTGGTAATGGAAAAGCATGCTTTGACGCGGCCCAAATTGTTGAGGCGGGGAACTCGCCGGACGACAATCTCGCGACCTATCCGCTTTATATGCGGGCGTGTGCTTTGGGCGACGGGAATGCTTGTGTGAATGCGGGTGCCGCCATCAAGAACACTGTTTGGAGCGCTGGCAAACCCGCCGAAGCCTCGACCCCTCAATGCCAGTTCCAGACCTTTTCGACCATGTGCAAGGCAGGTCACGCATGGGGATGCTACATGACGGCCCAAGAGTACAAGAGCGGCGGCTTTGACGGGAAGAGTGAGGCAAAATACGAACAGTATATGCGCAGCGCCTGCAAGATAAGCAAAACGTCAGGGGTCTGTTACCCCGCTTTCCGCTAGGTGTCGTGACCCCAATCGTCGCCTTCCGGGGCAGGTAGGAAACTGGCGATATGCGCAAGGACTTCATTGGTATGCGTGTAAGGCAGGCCGTGACCTGCATCCTCTACCACTTCATGTGTGACATCGCGGTTCTACGCAGCGAGCTGGCCCATAGCACTGGCAGGGATCACATGATCCTCCGCCCCCCAGATCGCAAGGACAGGCAAGCCACCGCGCCTCAGCGCCATATGCTCTCCTTCCATGGGTCTGGACAGGATGCCCTGCACACTGGCCAAGACTGCGGGAACAAATCCCTAAAACGAGAGCTGCGCCTCCTGACCTTCGGAAATATCGGGGCTCACTGTGCCTAATTCACGCTCTGCGCGGATACCACGGCGGAGCAGGTTTGGATAAGCGGCCAGCATAAGCCACTTTCCAGCAATGCCGCGATCACGGATAAACTTGCGCAGGGCCGTTTCTCCCAATGTCATCCCTGCCGAGGCAAGCAGTACAAGGCGCTGCACCCGCTGAGGGTAGGCCGCGGCGAAACCTGTCGCAATCGCGCCGCCCATGGAATAGCCGATCAGGTGAAAGGGGTGCTCAACGTCGAGATGCGTCAAAAGATCGTCAAGCTGTTGGTTGAAGAACGCCTTGTCTTGGGGGCCGTCGGGACGGTCCGAGAACCCGCGCCCATACAGGTCATAGACCAGAACCCTGAACCCCAGCGCAATGAGGCCTTTTGAAAGTGGGGCCCAAACGAAACTAGGGGTCGTCAGGCCGTGTATGCAGACAATGAGAGGACCTTCCACTGGGCCGCTCAGATGAAAATGTGTCACCCCTTGCGACAGCTCTACAAACTGCCCCGGAGCAGAGCCGCGGCGTCCATCACTCATGACGGCACGGTAATGTTCGACCACAAAGGGGGTTGCGACAATAGCAACGAGGAGGAGGATGAACCAGATCACGAGGATGCGTTACGCCATTGGTCGAGGATGTAGCGGCTGGTCATCAGATCCAGATGGGCACCGCCACCATTCTTGCAGATGGTGATTTCATCGTCCGAAGTACGCTTGAACTTGGACAGATCATAATAGTCTGCAATGATGTTCTCACGTGTGATGGCGCCATTCTCCAACGGGATTTTGATCTCACCGATATGGCCCAAAGTGGTATCGAAACTGTCAACAAAAAGACGCGCACGGTTGAGGGCCTCGTCGTCTACTTCGCGCATGTCGGGGCGGTATGCGCCGATGAGGTCAAGGTGCTGGCCTGGTTCGAGCCATGCGCCTTTTATCACAGGTTCGGTCGTCATTGTGGCGCTGCCGATGATCTCGGCCTCACCCACGGCTGATTCCAAATGATCCGCAACGGCAACATCAGGCAGCTGTGCGGCGAAGGCATCTGCACTTGCGCGGGTTCTGCTCCAGACCGAAAAGGAAGCATCCGGAAAGGCTGCGGAATAGGCCGCATGCAAGGACCGCGCGACTGTGCCAGCACCCACCAGTAGGATGCGTTTTGCATCGGGCCGCGCAAGGCGACGGGCCGCCAACAGGCTATCTCCTGCGGTCTTCCACTTCGTCACAAGATGGAAATCAATGATCGCTTCCAGCGTACCGTCCGTGTCTGAATAGAGGCTCACGCCACCGTTGATGTTTGGTTTGCCCTGATCGCTGTTGCGCGGAAATATTGTGGCGGATTTCACGGCTATACCCATGCCGTCAATCCATGCCGCACGGCTGAGCAGCGTATCAGGATCGCGGTAAAGGAATGTATCGCCAATCTCGGCCTTGGGGCGCATGTGCCCTTTTGCCAAGGCATCGGTCAGCGCAATCCAGTCGAGGAGTTTTTCACCCTCTTCGAAGGATATGAAGGGAATAGATGTCATTGAGCCTCCTCCTTTGTAAGCAACCCTGCGGCGACTAAACGATCGGCCCATCCCAGTGGCCCTTCAAACAGGTGTGTTTGCCAGCCCCTTAGTGAGGCTGCTTTGATGTTGTCTGCGCGGTCATCGGCAAACAAGAGGTCTTCGCCCGACAGGCCTGATCCAAACTCCAGCATTTGATAAATTTGCGGATCAGGTTTGATCACGCCCATATGACCAGAGATAAAATCACGGTCGAACCCGCGCAAAAAAAAGTACTTGGTTGCTGCTAAAGCGTAGGTCTCAATCCCAAAATTGGTGAGGGAGAAGACAGGCACATTCTTTTTCTGCAAGGCTTCCACCAGGCGGACAGAATGTTCAATCACGGGAGAGGCCAGATCGAGCCAGTTGTCGTGCCAGTGCCAGATTTCGGACTGCCAGTGCGGGAAAGCATCTGCTGTCTCGGTAATCACCTTGGTAAAATTTTCGCCCCTGTCCACACGGTCGTTCATTCCGTGCAGATCAACTTCGGAAAACATTGCGCGTCTGCGTTCTTCACCAAGCCAGCCATCAAAATACCTCTCGGGCTGCCATTCAATGAGCACGTTACCGATGTCAAAGATCACTGCCTTCGGGGTCATGTTCTACCTTTCAGCGGGAGACGGAATTCGTCTTGAAAATTCGGCTAACCTAATTTTCTTGCCGCTCTGATTTCGCGCTCGAGCGCTTCAAGAAAGCGGGAGCGATCCGCCTTTGTAAAGCCTTTGCCGCCCCCTTGGCGAAACGGATCAGCTGCGCGCAGGTCTGTCATCAGATCACGGGTCGCCAGCACGTTGCCGATGTTGGCTTGAGTCAGTGCCTCGCCGTTATGCTTTATCACCCGCGCGCTGGCTTCGACACATTTGGCGGCTAATGGTATGTCCCCTGTCACCACCACATCGCCAAGGCCCGCACGGTCCGCGATCCACATATCGGCCACGTCGGGCCCGTCAGGCACAATGATATTCTCGACAAAGGGATTGCGCGAGGGGCGCAGGCCACCGTTGCACACCATATACATCTTGATCTTATGCCGCGTTATCACGCGCTCGGCCTCGTCCTTCACCGGACAGGCGTCTGCATCAATGTAGACGGCCGTCATGCGGACCACAGCGCGTCTGCGTGGAAAGTTACGTGATCTTCCATAAAGGTCGCGATGAAGAAGTAGCTGTGGTCATATCCTGGCTGCATACGGAAGATGCTGTTCTGGCGGCGCTTGGCCATTGCAGCACTCAGCGCTTCGGGCTGCAACAGATCAAGAAACTGATCATCAGTCCCCTGATCAATCAGCACAGGCCCGTCAAAGCCTTTTTCCTGCATGAGCAAAGTCGCATCATGGGCGGGCCATGTGCTTTCGTCACTCCCCAGATAAGCGGTGAGCTGCTTGCGGCCCCAGTCACTTGCCGTGGGGTGCGCGATGGGCGCAAAGGCGGAAACTGAAGCAAAGCGTTCAGGATAAGACATCGCAAGTGTGAGCGCACCATGGCCACCCATGGAATGGCCTGTGATGGATTGGCGCTCCATATCCAGCGGATAATTCTTGGCCAGAAGGGCAGGCAATTCCTCAGCGATATAAGACCACATTTGGAAATGCGGCTGCCATGGGTCCTGGGTTGCGTTCACATAGAAACCCGCACCTTGACCCAGATCGTATGCTTCGTCGTTGGCGACAACGTCACCGCGGGGCGAGGTGTCGGGGAAGACAAGCGCGATACCTTGCTCGGCGGCCCATGCCTGTGCGCCTGCTTTGACCATGGCATTCTCATGGGTGCAGGTAAGCCCTGACAAGAACCAAAGGAGGGGTACAGGACCGTCTTGCGCCTCTGCGGGCAGGAAAAGTGCAAAGGTCATATCGCACGCGCAGGTGGTGGATGCGTGTTTGATGACATGTTGCGTGCCACTAAAGCAGGCGTAGGACGAGAGGGTTTCCATGGGGGCTCCTATTGCGAGATCACCCATGGCTACCGAGCGGGGGGCGCAGGGGCAAGTGTTAGCTGCCTGTAAGCCATCCGATCCAGAGGCTAACGGTTACAATGCTCAGCGCGGTCGAGACAAGGATCGTCGCTGAAACGCGCTGGGGCGCTACGCCGTAGTGTTGGGCGAGGATATAGACATTGCCTGCCACGGGGAGGGCAGCTGCGGAAATGACGACAGTGGCCTGATAGGGATCCACTTTAAACAACACAAAACAGGCAAAAGCGACCAGCAGAGGGTGCAAGACCAGCTTGCAAAAGCTGAGCCAGCCCGCAACTGAAATATGCTCTGCCGACTTGGAGGCGAGCGATGCACCAATCGCAAACAACGCACCGGGTGTTGCGGCTGCGCCGAGCAGGGTCAAAAACTCGTTCATGGGGGCAGGGATCGGAATTTCCAGACCTGACCAAAGAAGGCCGAGGGTAATAGCCACAATCATTGGATTACGCACCAGTCCAAGGCCGACAGTGCGCAAAATGGAAAAACTCATCCTGCCATCGCGTGATCCGGTGATAAGGATTGTGATCAGCGATGAAAAGACAATCAAATCCACTGCCAAGGCTAGCATAACGGGGCCAATCGCTTGGGGTCCCAGCAAAAGCACAAGCATGGGAACGCCAAGAAATCCTACATTTCCGATGGCAGCGCATTGCGCCTCAATTGCTGTGATTTCTACATTGAGCCCGCGCAGATAGCTGACAAGCATCGCGATGCCATAGACAAAGGCAGTGCCCCAAAGATAGGCAGCAACCAGACGCCCGTCCCAGACTTCAGCCAATGACAGGTTTGCGGAGAACCGGAACAGCATGGCGGACAGCGCAAAGTAAAAAACAAATTTTGTCAGATAGGCGGTTGCCTCCGCAGTAAAAAACCGCGTCCTACCGGCCCAGTACCCCAGACCGATGAGTGCAAAAAAGGGCAGGGTTTTGAGGAAGATCGCCAGCATGCCTGACAGATAGCTTGGTGATGGTTCTTGCGCTAGTGGAAACTGGCCCATGAGGGTGACGGCGCATCGGGTGACCACAGATCGTCCCAAGCAGCACTGGCGAACAGAGCCTAGTTAGGTGATAGTGCTGCAACGTAAGTTTTTATGAGGATCGGTAGATGAAATACACAGTTTTGGCAGCGTTGTTCGTGGCAGGTTGCGGCGCACTCCCAACCACCACATCGCGCACAGGCGCTGCCCCTGCGAGCGGGCCAGACACATGTAATGCAGCGGCCCATCAGGGTTTGGTCGGAATGGACGCCGCCTTATCGCTGGCTTTGCCAGAACCAAAGCGGCTTGTCGGCCCGAATGATGCAGTCACCACCGAATTCAACGCAGGGCGGCTGAATGTTCAGCTGAACGAGACCGACAACATCATCGCTATCACCTGCGGCTAGGATTTTGGACGGTTGTCCACGATGCGAACGGCTTTGCCTTCCGAACGGGGGACAGAGCCACTTGCGCCGACCTCGACCTTCACGCTTATACCGACCGCTTGTTTCACCGCCGCCGACAGCATGGCAGTGGCTTCAGCGCGGGTAGCCTCATTTGCGCTCGTGTCCGAGGCTTCGGTAAGAATACGCATCTGATCCATGCGATCCGGACGCGCCAACTCAATCTGGAAGTGCGGCGCCAAGGCGGGCTGCTGCATAATCAGCTCTTCAATCTGCGTCGGGAATACATTTACCCCGCGCAGGATAATCATATCGTCACTGCGCCCTGTGACCTTCTCCATCCGGCGCATGCTGCGTGCGGTGCCTGCCAACAGCCGCGTCAGATCGCGGGTACGGTAGCGGATAATGGGGAACGCTTCTTTGGTGAGTGATGTAAACACCAACTCGCCCTGCTCCCCTTCGGCGACGACTTCGCCAGTTTCGGGATTAATGATCTCGGGGTAAAAATGGTCTTCCCAAATGTGCAGGCCATCCTTGCTCTCGACACATTCCATTGAGACCCCTGGCCCCATGACTTCGGAGAGGCCATAGATATCGACCGCGTGCATATCAAACGCCTGCTCGATCTCGAGGCGCATGGCATTCGTCCATGGTTCGGCACCAAAGATACCTACTTGCAGCGAGCAGTCCCGCGGGTCCAATCCTTGGGCGTTGAACTCATCCAGAATGGAGAGTGCATAAGAGGGCGTGACAGTGATGCCCTTCGGCTTGAAATCCTCAATCAGGCGCACCTGACGCGGTGTCATCCCGCCCGAAATCGGGATCGTAGACAGGCCCAGTGCATCTGCCCCGAGGTGGATGCCCATCCCTCCTGTGAACAGACCATATCCATACGCGTTGTGCAGCATGTCACCGGGGCACATACCTGCTGCGCGCAAGGATCGTGCAACCACATTGCCCCAATTTTTCAGGTCATTTTCGGTATAGCCAACAACAGTCGGCTGACCCGTTGTGCCAGAGGAGGCATGGATACGCTTCACCTGATCCTGAGGAACGGCGAACATGCCAAAAGGGTAGTTGTCGCGCAGGTCTGTCTTGACGGTGAAAGGGAACTTCGCCAGATCGCTCAACTCTTTGATGTCGTCAGGATGCACCCCCGCCGCGTCAAAGCTGTTTTTGTAGAACGGCACATTGTCATAGGCATGGCGCACGGACCACTTCAGCCGCTCCAGTTGGAGCGCTTGGATCTCGTCGCGGCTTGCAATTTCGATAGGATCAAGTGTGCTGAGATCGGGGGTAAGATCTTTCATGCGTCTTCTCCGTCTTCGGGGAACAGATGCCCCTTAATTGTTCGCGATAGGCCGCGCATCGTGGCAACAATTCGCCCGTCTTCTCCCGTTACCATAACATCATAAACGCCAGAGCGCCCGCTGAGCGCCGTCTCGGATGCGGTGGCCGTAAGCAACTCACCCGCTTTGCCTGGGGCGATATAGGTAATCTGGTTTTGCTGGGCGAGGGTCAGTTTGTTGTAGCTGTTGCACGCAAAGGCAAAAGCGCTGTCGGCGAGCGTAAAGATATAGCCGCCATGACAAATTCTGTGGCCGTTCAACATCCCATCGCGCACCCGCATGGTAAGTGTCGCCGCTCCGGGTGCGATTGCGATGATTTCCATTCCCAGACTGCTGCTGGCCTTATCCGCAGCAAACATCGCTTTTGCCGCTTTTTTTGCACGCGCCTGTGGGGTCATGGATCAGCCTTAATACGTTTCATAATTTTTGAACAATATCGTCATTTGTAACGCAATCAAGCAATTTGATAGTGAGGGCTTGATTTGCATGCCATGTGGGGCAAATCTAATCCCATGAATATACCTACGCTTCCATCCGCCAATGCAGCGCCGCAAAAAGCTGTCGAACAGGTTGCATTCCACCGTACCGAATTGTCTGTGATCCTGTCCCTTTACGGCCGCATGGTGGCAGCGGGTGAATGGCGTGATTACGGCATCTCTTGTCTGCGCGAAGTTGCAGTTTTCTCGGTCTTTCGTCGTACCGCCGAGATGCCGCTGTACCGCATTGAAAAGCGACCCAAGCTGCGAACAAAGCAGGGTGAATACTCTGTCGTTGGTCTGAATGGTCAAATCCTCAAACGCGGTCACGATCTCAAATCAGTCTTGCGCGTGCTTGAGCGTAAGCTGATCCGCGCCGTTGATTAAAGGACGATAACCATGAGTGATTTTGCATCTTCGGGACGGGTCGCGCAGAGCGCTATCCCCGTTATTGATGTGGCTCCGGCCTTGAATGGATCGGACGTTGAGGAGGTGGCCGCACAAATTCACCGCGCCGCAACCGAGACAGGGTTTTTCTACATCAGCGGCCATGGCATCGCCGGGGATGTGATGGATGCGGCCTTTTCTGTGGCAGAGGATTTTTTTACTCAACCAGTGAGCATAAAAGAAACCGTTGCCGTGAACACAGACCAGCGGGGGTGGATGGCTACTGGCATGTCCACACTTCAGGGTGCCAAAACCCACGACCTAAAGGAGGTTTTTTTCTGGGGTGCCGAAACTGCGGGGGATGACAAGGATGTACTTGCTGGCAAACCTTTGGTCGCGGTCAATCAATGGCCTGAGGCGGCCTATCCCCGCTTGCGTCGTGATTTGACGCCATACTATGATGCAGTCTGCGGTATAGCGCGGCAGGTGATGTCGGCCTTGGTGCGCAGTCTTGACTGTCCAGCGGATTTCTTTGCCAAGGCTTACGAAAAACCAATGGCGCGCGGCCAGCTGGTTTATTATCCGCCCTCAACTGCGGCGGACGAGGCGGAAGAGCGTTTTGGCGTCGCGGCCCATACGGACTTCGGAGTGCTGACATTCCTGCTACAGGATTCGAACGGCGGCTTGCAGGTGAAACTCAGGTCGGGGGAATGGGTCGAAGCTCCGCCGATCGCCGGCACATTGGTCTGCAATATCGGTGATTTGCTGGCGCGGTGGAGCAATGACCGCTTTGCCTCAACCCTGCACCGCGTGATTAACCGCTCGGGGCGCGCACGGTACTCCATTCCTATCTTTTTCGATCCGCATACTGATACGGTCGTGGATCCTCGTGATTTAGGCGTTGCTAATGAAGACTGCCTTTACCCGCCCGTTAAAGCAGGCGAGCATATCGCAGGGCGTAACAAAAAGAGCTTTGCTCAGTTCAAGCAGGAATAGTCAGCCTGCGGTGTGCGGTGATCGCCCCGTCGGTTTGAGCAATACGGTCAATGGCTTCCTGGATCGGCTCGAACACAACTGCCATCGCATGTGCATTGGCGTGAATGAGCGTCTCTTCGTCCCAGACCATTGCCACATGCCCTTTCCAGAACAGCAGGTCATTGCGTTCCGGCACAGCCGTATCATCCAGCAGTTCGCCTAGTTCGGCCTCCTGCATATCGCTGTCGCCTGAGCAGGGGATGTTGCATGCCGCACAGGCCGCCTGCACCAATCCCGAACAATCAATTCCCCAACGGCTGTTGCCGCCCCACAGATAGGGTGTGCCTGCATAAAGGGATGCAATATCGGCAGGATCGTCAGCAAAATCATCAATGGCAGTGATGTGCTGCATCGGCACAAATCCATGGGAAGTCTGAATAAATCCGTCCTTCTCGCCCAAGGAGGCAAGGAGGCTGCCATGGCTCATCGCACTTCGGTCAATGGATTTGAACGCCGCGTTTTGATATCCATGGCTGGCGGGTGCGCTGACCTTATGGGTCAGTGTTTGCGGTTTGGTCAGCGATGCAACACCAACAAATCCGCAATAGCCATCCGCGACCGCTTGGACGTAGGCCCAGCCTTCATGCCGCCACAGGACCTTGACCTCCGCACCCAGCAAAAGCTGGCGATCCCGCGCGCCATTCGGTTTGCGCAGCAGATTCACTACTCCGCGACCGATCTGAGCGTCTTCGTTCAGGCCGGAAAATTCGGGATCAGGGGTCAGTCGGGCATGGGTCATTCGGTCAATATCCTGTCGAGAGCGTCTAGCAATGCGCGGGTGCCTTGCCCCACACCCCCTTTGGCGCGCGCAGGTGCGGCGACGGGTTGCCAGCCGTATATGTCGAAGTGCGCATAGTTGCTAGCAGTCACGAACCGTCGCAGGAAAAGGGCTGCGATGATGCACCCGGCAAAGCCGCCAGCGGGTGCATTATCGAGGTCGGCAACCGCAGGCTCGATCATGCTTTCATAGGGATCATGGAAGGGCAGGCGCCAGACAGGGTCAGCGACAGATGCGGCAGATGCCTCAAGAGCGGCGACAAAATGCGCATCATCGCTGAAATAGGGCGCGAGGTCGGGACCAACTGCCACACGCGCAGCGCCCGTCAGGGTCGCCATCGAGATGATCTGATCCGGCTTCTCCTCATCCGCCAGCGCCAGCGCATCGGCAAGCACCAAACGACCCTCGGCATCGGTGTTGTTGATCTCAACGGTCAGGCCCTTGCGGGATGTCAGGATATCTTGTGGGCGGAAGGCATTGCCCGAAACCGAGTTTTCAACGGCAGGGATCAACACGCGAAGCTGGACCTTTGCGCCAGTTGCCATGATCATATGCGCAAGGCCTAGGACGGCGGCAGCACCGCCCATATCCTTTTTCATTAGCCCCATGGAAGCGCCCGGTTTGAGGTTGAGCCCGCCTGTATCAAAGCAGACCCCCTTACCCACCAACGTCAGCGTTGGACCGGTCTCACCCCAGCGCATGTCAATCAAACGGGGTGCGCGATCAGCGGCACGGCCCACGGTGTGGATCATCGGCAGGTTTGCTTTCAGCAGATCCTCTCCCACAGTGACTTCAATCTTTGCGCCATGCGTATCAGCGAGGTCGCGGGCGGCTTGCTCCAGATCGGGCGGGCCCATGTCCGAAGCAGGCGTATTGATCAAAGTGCGGGTCAGCGCTTCGCCATTGGCAATCGCTTCGATGCGTGCAGCATCGATGCCTGTGGGTGCAATCAGATGTGCGGTCATGGCCGGAATGGTCTTATAGCGGTCAAAGCGGTAACTGCTCAGCAACCATCCGAGCGCTTCGATTTCCAACTGGTCCTCTGGCACCCCGCCTGCGATGCGGTACGTGCCCGCAGGCAGTTTCACCGCCGCAGCCGCAAGGTGGAACCTCCCCCGTTTCCGTGTCGTGTCACTGCCGTACCCAACCACGGCAAGGGCTGGATACTTGTAAGTGGCAGGCAGCGTGAGTGCCTGACCGATTGCACCGGTAAATCCGCTGGCCCGTGCCCATTCAGCAGTGGCAGCGGGCAACGAAGCAAGCCACGCATCCGCACCATTTTGAGGCACGACATGCAGATCAATCACATCAGATGTGGCGGTGGCGAAACTTAACGTCATGGGGATGTAGACCTTTCAGATGAATTACATCTGCCAGCCTAGACAATCCTGCCCCCGCTGCAAGCGGCTCAGATGCTCAGATCTTCCATCGACCAAATAGCCGACAATGATCGCTCTCCAATCCGCAGCATCCGTGACAATGTGGCGGCAACGGCAACGTCATCGTCGGAATCAAGGCAAACGGTTACATCAGCTGCGACCTGCGCAAGGCGGTGCATCCCGATCTGGTCAGCAATCGCAATTAGTGACCGCGCATGTTTGCGCAGCTGCACGCTGTTTTTGGCACGCCACAGCGCATCACACTGTGCCAAACGCACGGCCAGCTCTTCCATTGCCCGCGAGATAACATTTCCTGCACCTGCCTCCCCCAACTGCGCATATAGTGTTCCCAGCCTGACCTGATCCAACTGGATTTGTTCGGCAACACGGATATTTACAACGTCGTTCATCTCTCACCCCTAAATTATGCCCCCACGGCTGGGATCCTTATGAGGGGCAGGGGTTTTCAAATGGTTGCCGCCAAGCGGTGTTTTCGCTCGAATTCGGCGATAATTCAGTCTAACTGTGGGCGAACAATCATCAGGAGCCCGCTTTCCATGAACGAGGCAAAGCCCTTACCAAGCTATTTACTGCAGCGCTATCACGGTTGGAAAGCAACCACTTACGCCGAAAACAGCGCATGGTATCGCAAGCTCGCGACAGGGGGGCAACATCCCCGCGCCATGGTCATTTCCTGCTGTGATAGCCGCGTGCATGTCACATCTATTTTTGGCGCGGATCAGGGAGAGTTCTTTATCCACCGGAATGTCGCCAATCTTGTACCGGCCTATAAACCTGACGGGGCGCAGCACGGGACCTCTGCTGCCGTTGAATACGCAGTGCGTGTGCTGAAAGTTGCGCATCTAATTGTATTGGGTCATTCGAACTGTGGCGGTGTACAAGGGTGTCTGGACATGTGCACAGGCCATGCCCCCGACCTCGACGAAAAAGAGAGCTTTGTCGGCCGGTGGATGGATATACTGCGGCCCAAGTACGAGTTGGTCAAAGATATTGCCGATCCCGCCGAGCAGGTTCGCCAGCTGGAAAAGCATTCGGTCATGATCTCGCTTGAAAATCTGATGACGTTTCCGTGGCTTGCGGAGAAGGTCAACTCAGGTGATTTGACGATACATGGCATGTGGACCGATATTGCCGAAGGTGGTCTGGAGTTTTACAGCCCCGAAACGCACTTGTTCGAGCCCGTATAGGCTAGCGTGTGATCGGTTCTTCTAAACAAGGTGTTTGAATGTCTGACTTCCTGAGCCTCGCAGGGCAGAACTTGCTCTCCCCCATTATTCTGAGCTTTGTGCTGGGCCTTCTGGCAGCACTTGCGCGTTCTGATTTGAACATCCCTGAAGCAGTGGCAAAGGGCATGTCGATATATTTGCTATTCGCCATTGGATTTAAGGGTGGCGCAAGTGTTGCTTCCTACGGGCTTGATGCGCGGCTCGGCTTTTCTTTACTTGCGGGAATAATCCTGTCTGCCCTTTTGCCGATCATCGCATTTGGTCTGCTGAAGGTTATGACAGGAATGAGCCGTTTGGATGCAGCGGCAGTTGCGGCGCACTATGGCTCTATCTCGATTGTGACCTTTGTTGCCGCGACTTCGGTGTTGGAAGGGCGGGGCATCCCGTCCGAGGGCTATATGGTCGCGGTTGCCGCAGCCATGGAAGCGCCTGCGATCCTTTCGGCGCTCTGGCTTGTTTCACGCGGCGGCGGTGCGGAGTCCAAAGGGATGGACAGCGCGCTCCTGCGGGAGATCATGCTCAATGGTTCAATCGTTTTGCTGGTTGGTGCTTTTGCAATCGGCTGGGTCACGGGTGAGCAGGGTCTCAAGGAGATCGAAAGCTTTATCGTCAATCCGCTCAAAGGGGTGCTGTGCCTCTTCCTGTTGGATATGGGGTTGGTCGCCGGACGGGGTTTGCGCGGAGGTGGCGGTGTGCTGACCCGCGGTGTGTTCGCATTTGGTGTGTTGATGCCGCTTGTCGGCTCCATGTTTGGACTGGGTGCTGGTTTGCTGTTGGGGCTGAGCGCTGGCGGTGTGGCCCTGATGATGGTGCTGTCTGCTTCGGCCTCCTATATCGCCGTGCCTGCGGCGATACGCGTTGCATTGCCCGAGGCGAACCCGTCTCTTTATCTCACCCTGTCGCTGGGTGTTACTTTTCCCTTTAATCTGACCATTGGTATTCCGCTTTATGTCGGTGTCGCCATGGCCGTTAGCGGAGGTTGAACTATGGAAACTCACAAGGCAAAGCGGGTGGAAATCACCATCGAAAATGTGATGGAATCCCGCCTTACCGATGCGCTCCGCAAGACGGGAGTTACGGGATATTCAGTCCTGCCTGTTTTGGGCGGGTCGGGGCGGTCGGGGGCCTGGACACGGTCGGGGCAAGTAAGCCGCGCACAGGGTATGGTGCAGGTTGTCTGTATCATCAAACCCGAGCGTCTTGACGCTCTCTTGGATGCTGCCTTTGCCGTGGTCGAGCGTCATATCGGTGTGGTGAGCATCGTGGATTGCGATGTCCTGCGGGCTGAACGGTTTTAACAAAGCGTTAACCGTACCTGAGTCAGGCTTGGGTATGGAATTAGAATCAGTCACTCTCAAACTACCGCGCAACCTGTTGTCTGGGGCTCAGCGTGTCGCCACAGCGCGGGACGTGACCATTGGGCATATGGTGCGCCAACTGCTCAAGCGTGAGGTTGATCGCCAGCTTAATAGTGAGCGAACTGAGGGTACGGATGCGCGCCTCCTCGCTGCCTTACAGGCGCTCCTCGCACGTGATTTTGCCGAGGCGTCTGGGTGGGATGATTTGGCGCAACGCCTGCGCCCTCATGGATATGTGGTGCGTGCAGCGGGGGGTGGCATTGACCTGATAAAATCGAGTTGCGGCACGCGGATTTGTAAAGGGTCGGAACTGGGTTTTGCCTATGCAAAGCTGGTGAAACAGTTTGGCGCAGACTTGCCCGGTCACCCCCATGCAAAAACGCATTTAGCCGTCATGCCTGCTGGCCAGATTGATCCAACGCGGCGCGCTGTCCTCGCGGCCCTCTTTGGCGTGGCGAAAAGCTGGCCTGATCTTATCAACCGCCTCGCATGTGAGGGGATGGAACTGCGGTCTGCAGGTGCTGATCTTGGTGTGCATATGGCAACCACAGGCAGGCATCTGTGCAATGCAGGCGACATTGGTGAAGACTACGCCACACTTGTTCAGCTGTTTGGGGGACCCGCACCATGCCAATTCCCTCCTGTTGTGGAGGCAGTGCAGGGCGTTGATGCTATGCCTAAGCCTGCCGCGCTAGACTAGCGCAGCACCTTCCCATCGGGCCAGCGCACAACTTGTTCGATTGTGATCTGCTGGCTGGCCTGAGCGGCCAGAGAAAAGTTCCGTTGCACAAGGCCGCGGCGCTCGTCCACGTCGGTCACGCTCGCCTTGGGTTGGGCATTCCAGTCTATCACCAGATCGTCCTGTTCACTGTAGGGGCGCGCTTCTAGTAACTCGACATCCCAAGTTTCGCTGCCAAGGTTTTCGATGTTCATGCGCACTTCCTGCGTCTGGGCATTGCTCCTGCTGATAAGACCGCGATCCCCTTCGCTCTAGTCGATAATCTTGTGGCTGAGACGAAGATCTTCGATGGGACCAAATGCTTGGGTAAGTGTCCCGCCTGCCGGCACTGCGGCAAAACTGCTGCGACCCATAAGGGCGCCATCAATGAACACCTGAGCACTGTTTGCGGCAAGCAGGGGCTCTAGGCTTTCGTTTGTGGCTTCTGCCATCAGGAAAGCAGTTGTATCGCGCGAAGGAATTGCCCGCGCGAATACGCGGGATTCAAATTCGAGTGTGTCCAGTTCGACCCGCACCCCTTCGGCATCCTGCGCGATGGTAAGCGGGGAGGGCAGTGTGTACGTCACACCGGGTCCGTCAAAGTTAGGTCGCGGGACGGGTGCTGCTTCCATTGCAACCATTGGTGCGCCGGCCACATCAGCACTCAAACTGGACCGTTGGAGTTCTTTGCGCCGCTCAGGATCTTCAAAGCGGAGCAATGGCGGATAAAGCTCGGAGGGTATAACCTTACCGCTTGGCGCAAGAGTGGAGAGCGTGAGTGTCACGTCCTCCCAATTCTCGCCACTGTTTTGATAGATCAGCGCGGCGCGGCGCAATGATATGCGGTCATCATCACCTCGTGAAAGCACCACATCATATGTGGGCTGCCAAGAGGCGCGGGCGGGATAGCTTACCGATGCAATCACAGTCCCAGCTTCCTTTGCGGCAACAGACAAGGCGAGGAGCGTCTTTGGTTCTGTGGGTGGGGTGAGCGCGGCGAGGGCTGCACGGGCATCTGCAAGATTACGCTCAAGTGCTTCGCGCCCTTCCGCGATATCTCTGACATTCCGAAGGGCTTGGGCTTGTGCAAGAAGAGCGCTTAAAATCTCGGCATCGATCATCTGGCCAAGCTCGGCCAATGCTTGTGGAGCCGAGGGCAAGGTATCGCTGGATGCGAGGCTCTCTAGAAATTTCACCCGTGCATCTGCGGCGTTTGCGCCAAACCCCGCATCTTGTGCGGCATCATTCAGGTCACGCAAAGCGCGTTCTGCTGTCTTGATTTGTTGCTCCGCAGCTACCACCGCTGCACTGTCGCTGTTGGGCTGCGGAGGAAGCGCATCTGTACGCAACCGCGTGCCGCTGAGGTCTGCACCGCTGAGCGAGACGCGCAAGCTGCCTGCATCAATCCACTGCGGCAAATTGGGAAGCACAACCTCATGGGTGCCCGCGCTCACATCGACGCTAATCTCGCGGGTTACCATCGCAAAGCCGCTGTAGACGGTTACAGCCGTAGGAGCCGAGGTCACGGTATATGTGTCAGCCAGCGCAGGGAGGGGCAAAGCGGCGAGAGCGAGAGGGAGAAAGCACATATTCATGTGATCCTTATGTTCAGTCACCAACATGCAACGTGATACGGCAAAGAAAAAGGGGCGCCCTTTCAGGCACCCCTCAACCGTTTCCACATGGGCGAAAATCAGCCTTTCTTGAGACACTCACGCCCGAGCAGTTCTGCGATCTGGACCGCGTTCAAGGCAGCCCCTTTGCGCAGGTTGTCGGACACGCACCACAGGTTTATGCCGTTGTCGATTGTGCTGTCCTGACGGATGCGGCTGATGAAGGTCGCATAATCACCCACGCATTCGATTGGCGTGACATAACCACCCGCTTCACGCTTATCGATCACCATTATCCCCGGCGCTTCACGCAGGATGTCGCGGGCTTCATTCTCGTCGAGGTGGTCTTCAAATTCGATGTTGATCGATTCGGCGTGGCCGACAAAAACAGGCACGCGCACACAGGTCGCTGTTACTTTGATCTTGGGGTCGACGATCTTTTTCGTTTCGACCATCATCTTCCATTCTTCCTTTGTATCACCGGAATCCATGAAGACGTCGATCTGCGGTATGACATTGAACGCGATCTGCTTTTGAAACTTGTTCGGCGGCACATCGGTCACAGGATTATAGATGCTCTTGGTCTGATCCCAAAGCTCGTCTGCGCCCTCTTTGCCTGCGCCCGAAACGGACTGATAGGTGCTGACCACGACGCGCTTGATCGTGGCGCGATCGTGCAGCGGCTTGAGTGCTACAACCATCTGCGCGGTTGAGCAGTTGGGATTGGCGATAATGTTCTTGTTTTTATAGTCGTGAATCGCCTGCGGGTTCACTTCTGGCACGATCAGCGGGATCGCCGCATCATAGCGATAGAGCGAGGAATTATCGATCACGACACAGCCTTGCTTAGCCGCGAGCGGCGCGTACTTCGCAGTTGCTTCAGAACCGACAGCAAACAGCGCCATGTCCCAGCCCGTAAAGTCAAACGTATCAAGGTCTTTCGTCTTCAACGTCTTGTCGCCAAAGCTGACCTCCGTACCCAAGGAACGGCGGCTGGCAAGAACTGCCATCTCGTCCACAGGGAACTGGCGCTCGGCCATAATGTTCAGCATTTCGCGGCCCACATTTCCAGTGGCCCCCACGACAACAACGCGATAACCCATCTCGTTTTCTCCAATTTTGATGGTTGATGGTCAGCGCCTGTTATACCGCTTTAGGCCCCATTGAAAGAGGGCGAGGGATCAGCGTTCCGTATCGCGGGAAAACAGATAGATTATGAGGCCAACGCTCAACAATATCGCAAAAAATCCAAGAATGAGGCTGTAGGGGAGAGCAGCGGAAGGCCCGCCCGAAAACTCTGCATGAATACGTCCAGTAGCGAATTGTGCGATGCCCACGCCACCAATACCGCACAGGTTGAGCATGGTCACCCCGCGCCCCACCAGATGCGGCGGCAAAAAGCTGCGCCCATGTGCCATCATCGCTGGATAGGTTGAGCCGAAGAGCCCGATTGCGCACATGAGGAGGATGATCCAGAGCACGCTATGCTCGATCAGCACGATCATCCCGAAAGTAGAAAGAAGCATGCCAGCACTGCCGATGAAAACGACCCACTTGAGCGTGCGAAACACATTGTCGAGCTTGCTGTAGATAAATGGCCCGACAACCATGGCGATCCCCATGGCGAGAGTTGCCTGTCCTATCACGCGGGGAGCAGCATCAAAGACTTCGGTAAGGTACGGTCCGATCCACAGACCGCGCAGCGCGCCAACTTCGGCATAACTCACCAGCATGAGCGGGAAGATAAACCACAGCGCACGGATGCGCAGGACCTCGGCAAAGCTGCCTTTCTGCTCGGACGCCTCCTTTATCGGATCGCGCACGGCCAGCCAGATGCCCGCCGCTGTTGTACTACTGAGCACGCAAAGCACCCAAAGGGATGCGCGCCAACCCATAGTCTCGGCCGCAAAAGTAGTCGGATAGGAGGCAACGATATTGCCCAACATGCCAACCCCGACCATCATTGAGGCCAGGAATGCAAAGCGCACAGGCGGATGGTCCAACGCGAAGATATAGTAGGACGCCATAAGCACAGGCGCACAGCCAACCCCGATCAGCGCCATTGCGATTGAGACATGGAGCGGAGATGTCGCAAGTGCAAACACTGCAGCACCACCCCCGCCACCAATAAGCAGGAGCGTAGCCGCCGTGCGGCGCGGACCGATCGTGTCGAGCGCCCAGCCAATTGGCGGCTGCATCGCGGCGAAAGTGATGAACCAAAGCCCTGATGCAAATGCTAAGTCCTCAGGAGTTGCCGCAATATCAGTGGCCAGAAACGGGCTGAGCACGGCGAGGAAGGCGCGGAAAAATTGGCTTAGCACATAGGCAAAGGCGAGCAGCGCAATGCCCATATTCATTGCGTATTCATCCTTTGGTAGCCTGCCATTTTTTGGCTAAGGCGCGTGCAGCCTGACCCAGCAACAGCACGTCGGCCCCCACCGCCACGAACTGTGCCCCCGCAGCGATAGCATCATTCGTCATCTCGTCACGGGTCGACAAAATACCGGGGGCTTTGCCCGCCGCTCTGATCCGCTTGAGCGCATCCATGATCGCGGCCTGCACGTCGGGATGCCCGGCATTGCCCATATGTCCCATGTCAGCGGCCAGATCGGCAGGGCCGATAAACACACCGTCCACACCTTCAAGCGCAAGGATATTATCAAGCGCAGCCAGCCCGCGCAGGTTCTCAACCTGAAGCAGTAGGCAAATCTGCGAATCGGCAGTAGTGCCATAATCCGCAATTGTGCTGAAACGTGACGCCCGTGCCAAAGCATAGCCAACACCGCGATCACCGTGCGGAGGATAGTTCACATCACGGACCAGCTGGCGCGCCTGCTCGACCGTTTCCACCATGGGGATCAAAAGGGTTTGCGCCCCTGCGTCGAGAGTTTGTTTGACCATATAAGTCTCGCCTACAGGAAGGCGGACAACGGCATGGGTGTCTGTCCCCGCCAAAACCTGAAGCTGCGCGAGGATCGAGCGCAGGTCGTTTGGCCCATGCTCTCCGTCCACCACGACCCAGTCAAAACCTGCCTGACCCATCATCTCGGCCGAGAAGGTATCAGCCAAACCCAGCCAACAGCCGAATTGCATTTCACCCTGATTGAGGGCTTTCTTGAACGGGTTGATCGGTGCAGGCATCTGGGTGGTCCTTATCTTGAGTGTCATCGCACCCTAACGCTGGACTCTCCTGATTGACCAGAGCCTCGTCCGCGTCATTGATATAATCCCATGCGGCCTTCACTTCGCGCTGTAGCTTTGGGGTTGCGCGCAGATTTTTGCTGCTGCTTTGTAAGGGTTGCGCCGCCTTTGCCACTCCAACAGCAGAAGGTGCGCGAAGCACACCATCACGAATCAAGGTCTGAAACAGGTTGCGCGCGGCATCAGGGGTAAGCTTGAGATGCCGAGCGAGCATCGCTGGATCTGCCTTTGCCTGTGCGCGAACGATAAGCTTTGCCCATGAATATGTAGCGGCTGGTACGGCGGGCAGCGCCGATGCCGTAACTGGTCAAACCGTGGTAGGAAGGGCAGCGGCACCCGAAAGTGCGCCAAGCGAGGCGGTAAACTGTCTTCTATTCATACCGCTAACATATGCACTGAAGTCCCTGATTGCGATTCGTTCGCAAAAATGAGGGCTAGAGAACCTTGATCACGTCCTTATCAATCGCGAGCATATAGCCGCGCCGCGCAATGTTTTTGACCAGCAGTTCGCTCACCATCTGGTTGCCCAGAGTATCGCGCAGACGCTTGATCCGTGTCGCACCTGCGGCTTCGTCACAATCAGCAGCGGAGCGACCGGAAATCACGCCTTCAATTTCGGAGCCTGTCAGGATGTCGTCATCCATCCGCGCTTCTGCCAGCACGGCCAAAGTCTCCATCGCGGCATCGGTGAGTTTGAAGCCGAGGTTGTTGAGGTATACTTTATTCTCTTCCCGGCTGATCAGAAGGGACGAGACTTGAATACCTGTCCGCTCAATCTGGGCCATGCGGCGGTTGAAGGTGATGAGCAGCGTCAGGAACACCACCGCCGCTACCAACATCGCAGCGGCAAAGATTAGCAGAACGCCAATCAACACACGGTAGTTGCGCAAGGTATCCGAAAAGGCAGTGCCAGACTGCGCTAAAATCTCCAACAGCTTAATCTCGGACGCGGAGGTGAGGTTATCGTTCTCGATGAAAATACGCTCTACCTGCGCATTGAACGCGTTGGCATCGGGCAGCGCCCAGAACATCACAACGGCCCCGATCACAAGCAGGCCCGCAACAGCACAGATACCAATGACGACAAACCTGCCGCCATCGCGGCGCATATCAGAAGCGGAGGAAGTTTGATCCGGCACTGTTTTTCCTTTGCGCAAGTCCCTCAGGCCCGAAGACAGAGACGACATTAAGCAGTGTCCAGTTTTGCGCGCTCAACCGCTGGCCAAGTTGCGCACGTGCCGATGCTTTTGTGCACGGGCCAGTCACCTTGGCCACACCATAATGCAGCCGAAGGGGGTTGTCCTGCTTGGCCTTATAGTCAGCGTAGCAATCCGCTGCGAAAGCAGGGGTACTGAAGGCGACCAACAGGGCAGCAAGAAAGGAGAGGCGAATGTGTTTCATGACCTCCAAGATGCGTTTTCTGGGCCTGATATACAATAACAGGCTGTGCGTTCCCTGCGTGTTATCCAATAGCACGGCGCTGTTATTGCCTGTCTGAGAGGCGCTGCACCAGATTGATCCCATACCGCAGCACGTCGTCGGCGTGTCGCTCTACCCCTCCGAAAGGATCACTCTTATGAAACTCACATTCCCCACCCGCTTTATTGGAACCTTTACCGCCATCGCAATTGCCGCGACGACATTTACCGCCGCGCCCGCCTATGCCGATAATGACCGCGCGGCCCGCACCATTGCCACGCTCCTCGGTCTGGCTGTGGTGGGCAAGATTATTCATGACAACAGGGATCGCCAAGGCGGTCATGTCACAGTTACCAATCCCGGCCGGAACCATGGGCATGGTACAGTTAACCCGCGCCCGCGGTCTCACGGTGTACATCGTGCCGCGTTGCCCGCCCGCTGCTTGCGCAGTTTTCAGACGCGCCGCGGCGAAGTCAGAATGTTTGCGCGCCGCTGCCTTGAGCAGAACTACCGCGCAGTGAACCGTCTGCCGCAAAACTGCGCACAACGTATTCGGACAGATCGCGGAACCCGCTCGGGGTTTGGCGCGAGGTGTCTGCGCCGCAACGGCTTCCGCATTTCACATCGGTAAGCCTAAGCTCAGGCCCTCACAGCCTGACACCGGAAAGGGAGAGATGTTCGGGCATCTTTCCCTTTTCTCTTGCACAGGGCGGCGGCATCGGATTTTCGTGCAAAAATGGAACCAGATTATTCATTCGAGATCGCAGCCCGAGACCGTGGATTTATCCGCATTGCAGGCATTGATGAAGTCGGTCGCGGCCCCTTGGCAGGACCGGTTACTGCTGCGGCAGTTATCCTTGACCCTGCCCGTATTCCCGAAGGGCTCAACGACAGCAAAAAGCTGACCCACAAAAAGCGGGAGATTCTTTATGCGCAAATTATGGAATTGGCCGATGTGTCGATCGCGCATGCGAGCGTCGAGGAAATTGACGAACATAACATTCTGCGTGCCAGCCATATCGCGATGGTGCGTGCCATTGAGGGGCTCAAGACGCCCCCCGACTATTGTCTGATTGACGGCAACATGACACCGCGCGGATTGTCTCTGCCATCCGAGACAATCATCAAAGGCGATGCCCGTTCTGTTTCGATTTCGGCGGCCTCAATTATGGCCAAAATATGTCGAGATTGTGTCATGTTGTCCTTGGCGCAACAGCACCCTGGATATGGCTGGGAAACGAACATGGGTTATGGATCAAAAAGACACATGTCTGCGCTTCAAGAATTGGGTGTAACCCCACACCATAGACGTTCGTTCAAGCCGGTACACAACATCTTGTGGCAAGAATAATTCTTAATACTTTGATTGAATAAACAAATTGACCACGAATCAGTCAGCAGTCATCTTAGGTCTCAAGCAACGAGTGCAAAAAATGCACCGGGCAATGAGGCAGAGCAATGACAGTAAAAAAGAAGGAAGCGCATGCGCTTCCCCTGAACACGATCCTTGATGGCGATTGTATCGAGGTGATGAACTCACTCCCCGAAGCAAGCATCGATCTTATCTTTGCGGACCCCCCGTATAACCTCCAACTGCGCGGCGATCTGCACCGTCCCGACAACTCCAAAGTGGATGCTGTCGACAACGACTGGGACCAGTTCGACAGCTTTGCCGTCTATGACAAGTTCACAAAAGAATGGCTCAAAGCGGCCCGACGCCTGCTCAAGCCAAATGGCGCGATCTGGGTCATTGGCAGCTATCACAACATCTTCCGCGTTGGCGCTGCTTTGCAGGACCAAGGGTACTGGATTCTCAATGATGTTGTCTGGCGTAAGTCGAACCCGATGCCAAACTTTCGCGGCAAACGTTTTACCAATGCCCATGAGACAATGATCTGGGCTGGCAAGGACGAGAGCAGCAAATATACCTTCAACTATGAAGCGCTCAAAGCGCTGAACGAAGGTATCCAGATGCGCAGCGATTGGGTTCTCCCCATTTGCAATGGTCATGAGCGTCTGAAAAATGATGACGGTGACAAAGCGCACCCGACCCAAAAACCAGAAAGCCTGTTGCACCGCGTATTGATCGGTTCGACAAATCCGGGTGATGTGATCCTTGATCCGTTCTTTGGCACAGGCACGACTGGTGCTGTTGCCAAGATGCTGGGCCGTGACTTCATCGGAATCGAGCGGGAGGAAGAATACCGTAAGGTTGCGAACAAGCGGATAGCGGCAGTGCGAAAATTCGACAACGAAGCACTTCAGACTACCACCTCCAAGCGCGCCGAGCCGCGCGTGCCTTTCGGCCAGTTGGTCGAGCGTGGCATGCTGCGCCCAGGTGAGAACCTCTATTCCATGAACAACCGTCACAAAGCCAAAGTGCGCGCCGATGGCACGCTGATCGGCGCTGACGTCAAAGGCTCCATTCACCAGGTAGGTGCAGCCCTCGAAGGGGCGCCCAGCTGTAATGGATGGACATACTGGTGCTATAAAAAAGAAGGAAAAACCGTCTCAATCGACGTGTTGCGCCAGCAAATCAGGGCAGAAATGCAAGCCTGATCCACGACTTTATTTCGAACACCGCCAGTGTCACCGCACCCTCCACATGAGGTATGCGCTGATGACACTCACCTTGGCCCCGCCTTTATGGCGGGGTCTTTTTTGTTTGATGCTCTGGGAGTTTTAAGTGTTGTTCTGATTAAGTCAGATGATCGAGGCACATTTTTACAACCGCTCTGGCACGTTCATCGGTTGCCCGCTCCCGTAAACGGGCGATGTTTTATGGCGTTCGAAAAAGGAGTGTTGCATCCTCGACGAGTGCCAAAGCATCAGCTAGCCGGTCTTTGCCAACAATACCGCTGACAATAGAAGCCAAATCACGGGTGAGCAGGTCTGTATGTGCTTTCACCAAATCCATATGTCCGAGGGCGAGGTCCAGATACGCAAGGTACAACGCTTGATTCTCATCAAACTTGTCTCGCTTTAGTCGGAGGATCGTCAGTATCCAAGTTTCAAGCCGCTCGGGGGCGGGCAGGTCGAGGGCAGTGATCCGCATCGATTCTGCCTCAACCTCTGCAAACCAGCGTTTGGCCAACGTGCGCAGCAGATCCGCCTTGGTCGGGAAAAACCGATGGGCGTAAGACTGCGAAATACCAACGCTTGCCGCAAGTTCAGACAGAACAAGGCGGCGGCCTTGGGTTTCCACAAGCATCCGTTCCGCCTCCGCCACCAACCGTGACGTTAGTTCTTCTGTGTCAATTTTGGGGCGTGCCACTTAAATCCAACGTCGCGTGTTCCATGCATAGGCATCATAGTCGGTCCCAAAGCTCTGGCGCAACTGCTGCTCTTCATGCGGAATATACCAAAGGATCGAGGCACCGAGAAATGTCAACGGGACAAGCAGTGCGCACCAGGTATTCACAAACATCGCAGTGGCCAGCAGGATCAACATAAAACCAAGGTACATAGGATTTCTGGAAAATCGGAAAGGACCATTCGTCACGAGCGCCTTTGCCTTTTTGAAGGTATGGATTTCTGCATTCTGATTTTTGAAATGAGGACGCGCCCAAATCAACAGGGCCAAACCAATAGGAAGAGGTACGTCCCACGGCAATGCGCGATTTCGCCTGATTATCAGCGTCTCAGGATGGAATAGCCAAAGCGCAAGCAGTGGCAGCAGCAGAAGCATGAAGAGTACTGGAGAGATTACGCGGGTCATGGTGGCTTCTTCATTTTTGTTAAAAGATAAAAAAGAATATTTTATTATTTAACTAGGGCCTGTGGATAATCATCTTGAGGCTATGAGTGCTGCTACAAGGTTCCAACACGCTGCATAGCTAC
>CAWVWS010000001.1:0-81569 GCA_963933905.1 uncultured Sulfitobacter sp. | reverse complement strand
CCAGATCGATTCAACTTAAACCCGATCCACCAAATGCCGGGACTGAACACCTAGGGGGGCAGGTCACAAATCACGCAAGTGGCAAAAGGAAATTATGAAGCGTGATTTCCCCATTGCTATCTACACAACCCGAAACCCGTATGCTGGAGATGGAAGTGATCCGCATGAAGTCGGTTATACTCAGGGCCAAGTGTGAGGCGAAACCAGTCACAAGCCGTTTCATTCGCACGTCGCAGAAAAAGCGCTTTGCTCCCCTCGTCACCCCAATCATGCAGCAAATTGACGGAGGTTCCATCCCCAAGCACGAAACCGCTGATGTCTAATGCATCGGCTGTTGAGTGGGTGCTCATTCGGCCTGTACTGCCTGTCTCCGTTCGCATTTTACGGCAAGAGTAGCTTGAGAAATGCTCTATCCGCGAGAGGGTCTGGCCAAAAATTTCCTGCGCTGCGGGTTGCAGGCTGTGCTGCGTCCACATCGCGAGACGGAGCGCTGTTTGACATCGGGTATTGACGGGCTTCAAATTGGCCCCCGCCGCGTTGCTCAGCATGACTTGCGGTGAGATCCCGCATTTTGGACTGTCCACGAAATCTGGCTTGCTTTTAGCAAGCGCACCTGTTGCCAAAGCTGCCAAGCATGCTTGGTCGTTGCCAAGCGCACGGCGCAATTTCCACTGTGTCAGACGGGTTAGCGGCTCCGTGACAACCAAGATCTGGTCGGGTTTCATTCTGGTGCAAGGGGCGTTTCAGGATGCACCATCGCCTGCCAGCCACCAAAACCGATCCCACCAGTAATAAAAAGAAAAAGCACCACCCAGTGCAAAACGGGGCAGTGCGTATAATTGTTGTTTTCGTCCACGAGCAGTTAGTAGCGGTAATGCTCTGGCTTGAACGGCCCATCAGGCGATACGCCGATATATGCGGCCTGCTCCAGATCGAGTTTGGACAGCTTCACACCGATACGGTCGAGGTGCAGGCGCGCTACTTTCTCGTCCAAATGCTTGGGCAGGATGTAGACTTCGTTCTTGTACTGGTCGCCACGCAGCCAAAGCTCCATCTGCGCCAACACCTGGTTGGTAAAGGAGGCGGACATCACAAATGACGGGTGACCTGTGGCATTGCCAAGGTTCAGCAGACGTCCTTCGGACAGGAGGATCAAACGGCTGCCGGACGGCATCTCGATCATATCCACCTGCTCTTTGATGTTGGTCCATTTATGGTTCTTGAGGGCGGCAACCTGAATTTCGTTGTCGAAGTGGCCGATGTTCCCGACGATCGCCATGTCTTTCATCTCGCGCATATGCTCGATGCGGATCACGTCCTTGTTGCCCGTGGTGGTGATAAAGATATCGGCAGTGCCAACCACATCTTCGATCAGTACAACTTCAAAACCGTCCATCGCAGCCTGCAATGCACAGATAGGGTCAACTTCGGTCACCTTCACGCGCGCACCCGCACCAGCAAGGGACGCGGCAGAGCCTTTGCCGACATCGCCGTAGCCCAGCACAACGGCGACTTTACCCGCCATCATCGTATCAGTGGCGCGGCGGATACCGTCAACAAGGCTCTCTTTACAGCCATATTTGTTGTCAAACTTCGATTTGGTCACAGAGTCGTTCACGTTGATCGCAGGGAACGGCAACTGGTTATTCTTGAACAGCTCATAAAGGCGGTGAACACCGGTTGTTGTCTCTTCGGAGACACCCACGATCTGGTCGCGCATTTTAGTGAACCAACCGGGGGAGGCTGCCATACGCTTTTTGATCTGGGCGAATACGGCAACTTCTTCCTCGGATGTTGGCACGTCGAGCAATTCGGTCTCGCCGTTTTCGACCCGCGCACCCATGAGGATGTACAGCGTCGCATCGCCACCATCATCGAGGATCAGGTTCGGACCTTCGGGGAACATGAAGGATTTATCGAGGTAATCCCAATGCTCTTCCAGCGACTGACCCTTAATCGCGAAAACAGGAGTGCCACCCGCAGCAATCGCCGCGGCAGCGTGATCCTGCGTCGAAAAGATATTGCACGAGGCCCAGCGCACATCAGCACCCAACTCAACCAATGTTTCGATCAAAACGGCAGTCTGGATCGTCATGTGCAAAGAGCCGACAATCCGCGCACCCTTCAACGGTTTTGCTTCGCCATATTCCGCACGAAGCGCCATCAGGCCCGGCATTTCCGTTTCTGCGATATCAAGCTCTTTGCGGCCATATTCCGCAAGGTTGATGTCTTTTACGATATAGTCATTGGCCATCGTGGCGCTCCTTCAAATCTGTTGATGCGGCAATAACATTGCATGACTGTTCAATCAACGTCACTTAATGGCTTCACGATCTTGATCAACTGTCAGTGCGTGCTTGGATTGAGGCGATTATTTTCTCGGTGTCCATACCAGCAGTCCAGCTGCAGCCCTGCGCTTCAACGCAGGCAATACCGTCAGATTGGGTCCGCACAAGAGTCCAAGACCCTGTTGCATCTGAGACCCAAAGACGCGTGTTGTCTTGAGACGGCCCCGATACTGGCTTTTTCACCGTACCAGTCAATTAGCGAAGACTGCATTTCCAGCGCACTCATACAAACATCTTGAGCGGCAACTGGAGTTGTCATCACTAGGGCGGTCATAATTGCTGTTAATGCGGTTTTCATCTTCTTCTCCTTGTTGCAGACTCAACCAAGATATCTGCAAAACGTTCCCGATCCCTTCACACGACACAGAAACAATTCACCGCAGCACGGAGGAAAACATGGCACCACAACCACGCGCATGGCAGCGGATGTTATCGGGTCGCAGGCTTGATTTGTTGGACCCAACCCCTGTTGATATCGAAATCGAGGATATCGCGCATGGCCTTGCATTTGTGGCGCGCTGGAACGGGCAGACTTATGGCGACTTCGCCTATTCCGTTGCCGAGCATTCTCTTCTGGTGGAAACCATCTTTGGCCGCATTGCACCAAATGCTCCTGCAAAATGGCGGCTCGCTGCGCTCCTTCATGATGCGCCCGAATATGTGATCGGAGATATGATTTCGCCTGTAAAGGTCGCCGTTGGGCCAGGATACGGTGCGCTGGACGAGCGGTTGGAGGCAGCAGTGCATATCCGCTTTGGCCTACCTGCAAAGGTGCCAGCATCCATCAAGAAGCAGATTAAAAAGGCGGACCGCGTGAGCGCGTGGATGGAAGCTGTGCAGATCGCTGGTTTTGACGCAGAAGAGGCCGACAAGTTCTTTGGTAAGCCTGACCCCGCACTAAAAGGAGGGTTGGAGATTACCCTACGCCCGCCCGTTGAGGTGCGTGCCGATTTTACTGCACGCCATGCACAACTATTGGAGCAGATGCCATGATAAACGTACGCCCCGCGATGCCTCTGGATGCCGGATCAATGGCCCGTTTGCTCAATGAGATCATCAAGATTGGTGGCACCACAGCATTGGTGCGCCCTGTTACCGCTCAGGACATTACCCAATGGATGGAGACGCCACCCGAAGGGGCCGCGTGGCATGTGGCGCTGGACAGCTCCGAGCAGGTTGTCGGCTTTCAATGGATCAAACCAAACGCAGACCTCCCTCCCGAAGCGGTAGATATCGCAACATTTGTGCAGATCGGTCAAACTGGCCTCGGCATCGGATCAGCGCTTTTTAGTGCGACAACAAAGGCGGCAAAGTCACTGGGCTATGTCTGGATCAATGCAAACATCCGCGCCGACAATGAGGGCGGTTTGACATATTACCAAAGCCGCGGCTTTCGCGATTACCGCGTGATTGAAGACTATAAACTGTCCGATGGGACGCTGGTCGATAAACGGCTCAAACACTACGATATCTAAAGCGTCCCATGGCGGCGGCGGTTAACGAGGGCTGCGCTTTGCCAATATCCGCTGCAACGTGCGGCGGTGCATGTTCAAACGCCGCGCAGTCTCGGAAACATTACGATCGCACAGCTCGTAAACCCGCTGGATGTGCTCCCAACGCACGCGGTCCGCGCTCATCGGGTTTTCTGGCGGTGGAGGCAGGTTATCGCCTGTGGCCAGCAATGCATTGGTGATATCCGTCGCATCCGCAGGTTTCGACAAATAGTCGGTCGCGCCAATTTTAACAGCAGCGACCGCAGTGGCGATCGCACCATATCCAGTCAGCACAACAACCCGCGCATCGGGCCGCTTTTCACGAAGGATCTCAACAACGTCAAGGCCATTGCCATCCTCAAGTCGCAAGTCACACACTGCATAGGCAGGGGGGCGGGCGGTCGCGATTGCGGAACCGGCAGCAACAGAGCCAGCGGTTTCCACTTCAAACCCGCGCCGCTCCATCGCTTTTGCAAGGCGACGCAGGAACGGTTCGTCATCGTCAAGTAACAACAGGGTCTTGTCGGGGCCAAGGTCGGGCAAAAGTTCTTCTGGCATGGTGGCTCGCCTTATCAGGGTCGTGTGAATTCAAGTTACCCTGAATATGGAGCGTACGCGCCTTCGGTCAAATGTGATCGACGAAACAACCGATCTTATCTGCCATCTGCTCTGGCGTGAGTTCGCGGCGGAAGAATTCAACGAACCCCTGCTCGGGCGTCACAAGGTAGCTGAACGTTGAGTGATCTACCAGATATTCACCATCCACAGGCGGATGTGCCTTGTAATAGGTGCGGTAGGCTTTGCTTGCTTCTGCAATTTGCTCCGCCGTTCCTGTGAGGCCGATCATGCGCGGGTGCATCGCTTCGGCAAAATCACGCACAACTTCGGGGGTATCGCGCTCAGGGTCAATCGTGATGAAAACGGGTGTCACAGACTGGCCGCGTTCCTCAAGGATTTCGACGGCGGCGGCGTTGCGATCCACATCGAGCGGGCAAACATCAGGGCAATAGGTATAGCCGAAGTAAATCAACGTAGGCTCGGTAATCACGTTGGTATCCGTGACTGTTTCACCATCGCCGTTCACAAGAGTGAAGGGTCCGCCCAAATCACCTGCCACAGCGCCGGCACCACAAGAGGCGAATTGATCGTCACCATTCTGCCACGTGAAAAATACCGTCGCCAGAATTCCAACCCCGACAACAACAACGGCGGCGATTGCGGCATTACGGATCATAACACTCTCCTTTGGCCCGACGCGTCATTCCGCGCCCTTGATGATAGACAGGCACAGTCCTACGCTAGCTCCTGTTCATTGCAAGTCACATTTGAAAGAAACGCCCAGATGCCGCAGTCCACGATCCGCCCCATCGGGGAGCGCAAAAGAGCAAACTGGATCAGGCTTAGGACCATGATCCTGCTGCGCTGGGTTGCGATTGCAGGACAGTTTGTGGCGGTTACCGTTACTCCCCTCATGTTTGGTCTGCAAATTGAGCTTGGCTGGTGCTACTTCGTCATTAGCATTTCGGTAATCTTCAACCTGGTGGCAGGTTTTGTATTCCCCGAGAACAAGCGCCTCTCTGAACGCCAGAACATGGCTATGATTATTTTCGATCTGCTTCAGTTGAGCTTTCTGCTTTTCCTGACTGGCGGGCTGAACAACCCTTTCACGCTCCTGCTGCTTGGTCCCGTAACGATTTCTGCAACCGCGCTGAGCTTGCGCTCCACCTTGGTGCTTTGTGCGATGGCGATAGTCAGTGTCAGTTTGTTGGCCTTCTTCTATATCCCGCTCAGCACACTTTCGGGGCAGGTTCTCGAAATACCCGAACTGTTTATCTTTGGTCAGTGGATCGCCCTCGTCATCGCGGTTGTATTCACCTCCGCCTATTCGCGGCGTGTCACATCCGAAATCCATTTGATGTCCGACGCGTTGGCCGCGACCCAGATGGCGCTGGCGCGGGAGCAGAAACTGACCGATCTGGGCGGCGTCGTCGCCGCAGCAGCACATGAGTTGGGCACCCCGCTTGCGACGATCAAGCTGGCGAGTGCCGAACTGGTGCATGAGCTGAGCGGGCAACCAGAATTGCGTGAGGATGCCGAACTGATTGTGGAGCAAACCAACCGCTGTCGTGACATTTTGCGCGATATGGGCCGCGCTGGAAAAGACGACCTGCACCTGCGTCAGGCCCCTCTCATAACCGTTGTCGAGGCAGCCGCCGAACCGCATATGGGGCGCGGAAAAGACGTCATCATCGACCTTGACGATCCAACAGAGACTCAACCTGCAATTTTGCGGATGCCAGAAATTATCCATGGTTTACGAAATCTTATACAGAATGCTGTCGATTTTTCAAAAACAACTGTCTGGGTAGATATCCGTTGGACCGACACAACGATCACAGTGCGCATTCTTGACGACGGTAACGGTTTTCCACCGCAACTTCTGGGCCGCTTGGGTGATCCCTTTATGGGTCAACGTCGCAACCGCAAGAAAGATCTGTCGCGCCCAGAATACGAAGGGATGGGGCTGGGCCTTTTTATCGCCAAAACACTTCTGGAGCGTTCGGGTGCGAACCTGCGTTTCGCCAACGGTGCAGATGAGGCAGGATATAGCAGTCAGCAAATCGGCGCAGTCATCGAAGTCCGCTGGCCACGCAGTGCCATTGACGCCAAAGAAGGCGAAAATGCACTGGGGTTTGGAGAAAACACACGTTTCGCCGAAGTTTGAGGCTGTCTCAAAATTAACACTTTTTAAAGGTTAACTACCGCATAACCTGACCAATCCCTCATGGCATGCGGAGTACCTTTTGAACGATCTTATTCTCATTTTTGCGATAGTTGTTCCAACTGTCACGCTTGGAATTTGGTGGGCGCTCAGACCCACTGAGCAAGTGCGCGAAACTGTGGTAAATGACGTTCCCGCAATCCTGTTCAGGGACGGGGTTCTTGAACACGCATCGGATGCTATTCTGGCACGACTCCCAATTGCCATTGGTGCCCAAACATGGCAGGATTTGCATGAAATCCTCGTGACGAACTATCCCGAGTTCCCTCCCAGACCTGCCTACCAGACCGATGGCGAAACCGTTGTGAAATGGGTCACTGGCGACATCCTTATATCGTGGCACCCTAACGCCGCCACTCTTACATTCCACGGGTCTATCGATACGGCCCAAGTTGCCCCTGACGCCAAAGAGCTCGCAGTGCTACGCGAAGTAAGTGATCACTTGCCCTTACCTGCATGGAAGACGGATGAGACAGGGAAAGTTGTATGGCATAATGCGGCCTATGCTGCGCTCAAAAAGCGATCAAATCCCGAATTAGACCCCCTCACGGGTCACTTTTTTGAAGTGCCTCCGCTGTCAGAAGAGACAACAACCACACGCGTCGCGCTTACGTTGGAATGTCCAAAACTGCCCGAATGGTTTAACGTTACACAAAAGCCGCTTGCTCAGGGCGTATTATACCATGCGACATCGCTGACAACTCTTATAAATGCCGAAGAAGCACAGCGCGATTTTGTACAAACACTGGCAAAAACTTTTGCCCAGCTTTCAATCGGTCTCGCAATTTTCAATCGGGATCGACAGCTCGCTCTTTTCAATCCTGCACTTACCGATCTTACTGGATTGTCGGCCTCTTTTCTCAGCCCCCGCCCAAAGATCGATTCGTTTTTCGATGCGATGCGTGAAAACCGCCGCATGCCCGAACCGAAGAATTACAAAACATGGCGCCAGCGTATGGCGGACCTGATCAGTGCTGCTGAAACAGGCCGGTTTGAAGAAACGTGGACCTTGGAAACGGGGCAAACATATCGTGTTACAGGTCGGCCCCATCCTGATGGCGCCATTGCCTTTTTGGTGGAAGATATCAGTGCCGAGGTTTCGCTCACACGCAACTTCCGCGCAGAGCTTGAATTAGGTCAAAGCCTTGTGGACACTTTTGAGGACGCTCTCGCCGTCTTCTCGCAGTCCGGCGTTCTCACGTTTTCGAACAAGGCATATGATATGCTTTGGGGGTTCCAACACGATAGCAGCTTTGCCGACGTGACAATCGTCGACGCCGTTCGTCTCTGGAAAGAGAAATCAACGCCAAACCCTCTGTGGCAGGATTTGCAGGATGCGGTGCTTAACGTCGAGGTCCGCGAAAAGTGGGTAATGCCCGTCTGCATAAAGGGGCAAGAACCGATGCAGTGCAAAATCGTACCCATTACGTCGGGTGCCACAGTGGTCAGATTTTCGCGTGATCCTGTCTCCTCGTCGCCCTCTAAGGCGCTGCTGGGAAAAGCAAACGATTAAGGCCTCTTTCCTGTGTCGGGCTGGGGGGTTAGTTTGCCTTTATGGAAATGACCACACATCTTTCTAGTCCCGATGAGGCCGCCTCTCTGGCGCGCCAACTTGGCGCTGTTTTAGCTGCTGGTGATACCATATTGCTGCATGGCGCTGTGGGCGCGGGTAAGACCCATTTTGCACGGGCGCTGATTCAGTCGCTGCTGGCCAGTCCCGAAGATGTCCCATCCCCGACATTCACCTTGGTGCAAACTTATGAAGCCGCCTCTGGCACCGAAATCTGGCACGCAGACTTGTACCGCCTTACCGATCCAGCAGAGACAGAAGAGCTGGGGCTTGTGGATGCTATGGAAGCTGCCATTTGCCTGATCGAATGGCCCGAACGTTTGGCCACGTTCAGGCCGGATGATGCTCTGGACATCACACTCGCTCCGACCGATGTTGACGATCACCGCATCCTGACTGCTTCTTGGTCACACCCCCGCTGGGATGCCAAATTGACTGACTGGAACCCATGACAGATCGCGCCTCCCTTCTCACCGACTTCATAAAAAATGCTGGCTGGTCTGATGCTAAGCGTTTGACGATTGCGGGCGATGCCTCGAACCGGAGGTATGAAAGGCTGATACGCCCTGACGGTGAGACGATGATCCTGATGGATGCCCCGCTCGAAAGGGGTGAGGATGTGCGCCCGTTCACGGCCATCGCAGAACATCTTCTGAAAATTGGGCTGAGCGCCCCCAAGATTGTCTACCATGACAAAGCACAGGGTCTTTTACTCATTGAGGATCTTGGCGACGATTTGTTTAAACAGGTGATTGCCCGCGATCCTTCGCTCGAACAGCCCCTCTATGAGGCGTCAGTCGACGTCCTTACCGTGCTTCATGCCGCACCTATGCCGCCGTTGGCACCCTATGATACGGCCACCATGACCAATTTCGCAGCGCGCGCGTATGAATGGTATTTGTTCGGCATTACCGGGGAGCGTGCTACCATGGAACAGGCGAGGTTCGAGAAGATTATATCCGACCTTCTTGCCCCTCTCGAAGCGGCACCACAAGTTTTGATCCAACGCGACTATCACGCGGAGAACTTGCTGTGGCTGCCAGATCGGAACGGTGCTGCGCATGTGGGTCTTCTGGACTTTCAGGATGCCATGTCGGGTCATGCGGCCTATGATCTGGTATCAATCCTTCAAGACGCCCGTCGTGATGTACCACCTGCGATTGAGGCGGCTATGATTGATCGGTATCTGGCGCAAAATCCGCAAGATGAGGAGGCATTCCGCGCTGCTTATGCCATCCTCGGCGTTCAGCGGAACCTGCGGATCGTCGGCGCATTTGCCAAGCTGTGTATCGAACTGGGCAAGCCGCGTTATGTCGATCTGATCCCGCGTGTTTGGGAGTTTGTCGAGCGCAACCTTGCCCACCCTGCGCTTGCCCCGATCGCTGATCACATCATGACCACACTCCCTGCACCAACCACAAGAATCCTCGACACACTCAAATCGAAATGCGCTTCATGAGCTTTCCTGTTTTGTTGTTTGCCGCCGGTTTTGGGACGCGGATGAAGCACCTTACTGCTGACCGTCCAAAACCGATGGTTCAGGTTGGCGGAAACCCCTTGATCGACCACGCGCTGGGGCTGGCAAAAGAAGTTAAGCCACCCGTTATCGTAGCAAACCTGCATTACCGACCCGAAACACTGCTGGCGCATTTGGAACCTTTGGGCGTTCAAACGATTGTAGAAACTCCCGATATTCTCGAAACGGGCGGTGGGCTGCGCAATGCCCTGCCCCTGCTCGGGGACGGGCCTGTTATTACAATGAATACCGATGCGATCTGGCGCGGGCCGAACCCTTTGCGCCTTATGCTTGATGCTTGGGACCCTAAGAAAATGGATGCGCTGCTGATGGGTATCCCGCCAGAGCGCGCGCTTGAGCATTCGGGGAATGGCGATTTCACCCTTGCCGCTGACGGACGTCTGAACCGCGGCGAAGGCGTCGTTTATGGTGGAGTGCAGATTATCAAAACCGATCTGCTCAGCGACATTAACAAGAACTCTTTTTCACTCAATCTGGTCTGGGATAAGATGCTGGAAAATCAGACGGTGTTTGGCCTGAGTTATGAGGGTAAATGGTGCGATGTTGGCCATCCCGATGGGGTAAAAACTGCTGAAGGATTATTGAACGCCGATGTTTGAACCCCAAAGCTTCCCCCGCGTTTTTGGCCTTCCAGCCGGTGTTGATTTTCCACAGGCATTGGTGAACGGCCTGCTTAAGCGGTTCAAGGGACAGCCCCCCGAAGCACTCGCGCGTGTTGATCTTCTTGTGAACACGCAGCGTATGGCCCGCCGCCTCCGTTCGATCTGTGAGGACGGGCCAGCAATGCTCCTCCCCCGCATCCGTTTGATCACAGATCTCGAAACGCTAGTGCCGAGTGTCATCATTCCAAAAGGCGTTCCCGCACTGCGGCGCCGCTTGGAACTCATTGGGCTCATCTCTGCATTGCTGGAGAAATCGCCTGACCTCGCCTCACGTGCCTCGCTCTATGATCTGGCCGACAGCCTCGCCGCTTTAATTGATGAGATGCAGGGAGAAGGGGTTACGCCAGATACGATTGCAGAGCTGGATGTAACCGACCAGTCTGGTCATTGGGAGCGCGCAAAAGTTTTTCTCGGGATTGTGCAAAACTACCTCTCCCTGACCGAGGCAATGCCAGACAAGGAAGCCCGCCAACGCGCAAGAGTAAGTGCGATTGCCGCCCTTTGGGCAGAGCAGCCCCCTACCCATCCCGTGATCATCGCAGGCTCTACAGGTTCTCGTGGGACAACTATGATGTTGATGGAAGCGGTGGCAAAGCTGCCACAAGGCGCGCTTGTCCTGCCCGGTTTTGATTTTGACCTGCCTTCGGATGTTTGGGCAGCGCTTGATGATCCAATGATTTCTGAGGACCATCCGCAGTACCGCTTTTACAGCTTGATGAAGGGACTAGAGAGCACGCCTAATGACGTTGAGAACTGGCATGCGCCATCTACGCCGCCCGCCCCTGAACGGAACAAGCTGATTTCGCTGTCCTTGCGCCCTGCGCCCGTCACTGATGCGTGGCGGATTGAGGGGCCACAGCTTGATAATCTTGAACATGCGACGCGGGATATGACCCTCCTGCTGGCCGAGACGCCGCGCGCCGAAGCATTGGCCATCGCCATGAAATTGCGGCAGGCCGCTGAAGACGGCCAAACGGCCGCGCTTATCACACCAGACCGCATGTTGGGTCGCCGCGTTACTGCCGCGCTGGGCCGCTGGGATATCCTCCCCGATGACAGCGCAGGCACACCTCTGCACCTTTCCCCTCCGGGTCGTTTCTTGCGCCATGTTGCCGCTCTACTGTCGCGGCGTCTGGATGCCGAAGCGCTGCTGACCTTGCTTAAACATCCGCTGACGAACAGTGCCGAGGATCGCAACCTCCACAACCTGAATTCCCAACGGGCAGAGCTGGCAATACGTCGGCGTGGCCTTCCCTATCCCGAAGCTGGCGCGTTTCAGGCGATCTGTGAAAAGGCGGCACCAGAGGATGACGGCATGCACCAATGGGCGGCGTGGGTCGGTGCGGCAACGATGGGGCATCAGGATCATGATATTCGCCCCCTGTCCTATTGGGTCGAAACACATCTAAAGCTTGCCAATGACCTCGCCGCTGGCCCGAATGCAAATCCCGCGCACGAACTGTGGCAGAAAAAAGCAGGTATTGAAGCGCAGCGCGCCATGCAAGAATTGGAAAACGAGGCAGGGTTTGGCAGCAGTCTCACAGCGGCTGATTATGCTGATTTGGTCGGCGCACTGCTTTCTGCAGGTGAAGTCCGCGACCGCGACGCCCCCTACAGCGGTATCATGATCTGGGGAACACTTGAGGCACGTGTACAGGGTGCCGATCTGGTAATCCTTGGTGCGCTCAATGACGGAACATGGCCCGAAGCACCGCCACCCGATCCGTGGTTGAACCGGAAGATGCGCAGCGATGCGGGCCTCCTGCTGCCGGAACGCCGTGTGGGCCTTGCTGCGCATGACTACCAACAAGCTGTGTGTGCGCCAGAGGTCTGGATCACCCGTTCGATCCGGTCGGAGGATGCAGAAACTGTTCCCTCACGCTGGGTGAACCGTCTGGGCAACTTGATGGGTGGACTGCCAAAACAAGGTGGCGTCGATGCGTGGAAGGCAATGGTAAAACGGGGCGATCACTGGCTGGAGCAAGCGCGCGCTTTGGAAGCGGTGGACCGAGTACCTTCTGCCCCACGGCCCTCGCCGCGACCTCCCTTTGCTGCGCGACCGCGAAGCCTGTCGGTGACGGAGATCAAAACACTTATCCGCGATCCCTACGCGATCTATGCCCGTCACAGTTTACGGCTACGCGCCTTGCGACCACTGGTTCAATCCGCTGATGCGCTTCTGCGTGGTGATGTGACGCACAAGGTAATGGAATACTTTGTGAAGGACGCAGTCGCCGACCCCGCCGCCCTTACACGCGACAATCTGCTTCGGATTGCGGAGGAGGTGCTGACCGATCTTGTCCCATGGCCCGCTGCGCGTACTGTCTGGCTTGCGCGGATTGCAAGGATCGCTGACTGGTTCATCGAGCATGAAACGGTGCGCCTCGCCGCGGCGACGCCCGTCGCCTTTGAGGCGGATGCCCGAGGTGTTTTGGATATTCCCGAACTCGGATTTACCCTGCGCGGTGTTGCCGACCGGATTGACCGGAACATGAGCGGTGAAGTTCAAATCTACGACTATAAGACTGGTGTCCCACCAACCGACAAACAGCAAAAGCACTTTGATAAACAGCTGTTGATCGAAGCGGCAATGGTCGAAGAAGGCGCGTTCAAAGCGGTAGGTGCAGCCCCTGTATCAAGCGCCACGTTTATCGGTCTTGGCAATCCGCCTAAGGAGGTGGACGCCCCGTTAGAAGACGAACCGCCACGTGAGATTCTGGAAAACTTGCGCACTTTGATTGCCGCATACCTTGATCTTGACCAAGGGTTCACATCCCGTCGAATGATGGAAAAAGTCGTTTTTGAGGGCGAGTTTGATCATCTGGCACGATATGGCGAATGGGACGGATCAGACCCGGCAAAGCCGGAGGATTTGACATGAGCACTCTACCGGATTGGGACGAAGCCACCCGCGCCCAAATCACCGCCGCACGGCCTGACACCTCCACATGGCTGAGCGCGAACGCAGGTTCAGGCAAAACGCGCGTACTGACCGATCGGGTCGCACGCCTTTTGCTGGATGAAGTGAAACCTCAGCATATTCTGTGCCTCACCTATACCAAAGCTGCCGCATCCGAGATGCAGAACCGCTTGTTCAAACGCTTGGGTGAATGGGCGATGATGGAGGACGATGATCTGCGCCAAGGATTGCGTGATCTTGGCGTTCTCAAAGACATCGCACCCGAGAAATTGCGCGAGGCGCGGACCCTGTTTGCACAAGCAATCGAGACTCCTGGCGGTCTGAAAATTCAAACAATCCATTCGTTTTGTGCCTCTCTGCTGCGCCGCTTTCCGTTGGAAGCGGGTGTTAGTCCACAGTTCAAGGAGATCGAGGACCGCGCCGCCGAGTTGCTGCGTGCCGATATCCTTGACGAGATTGCAGACGGACCCGATGCGCATTTGGTCGCCAACTTGGCTGCCCACTATACGGGCGAGAGTTTCGCGTCGCTGACCCAGTCCATCACTGGCAAGCGGGAGTTGTTTTCAACGCTGCCGTCCGACCTGAACGCCCTGTTCGATCTGCCATCAGGCTTGGACATAAACGCTTTGCCATCGGACGTGATGAACGGCGTTGTCGCGCGCTGGATGCCCAACGCAATTGATGTATTTGCAACCCAAAAAGCTGTGACGATGACACGGCTGGCCGATGCCCTACGCGCGATTGATTTTGCCAACCCTACCATTGCCGATTTGGACAAGCTCAAGGCGCAAATGCTCACCCAGAAATTCGAGTTGCGGAAAAGTTTCCCGACCAAGGATGCCAAGACCGCCCTCGGCCCGATGCTCAGCGCGTTCGAGGATTTGGCAGAGCACACGCTTGAGGCGCATGATCTACAAATGCGGGCCCGCAATGTATCGCGTACACGCGCCCTGCACCGTTTCGCTGAGACATTCATTGCGCGGTATGAGGCTGAAAAGCAGCGGCGCGGATGGCTCGATTTTGACGATCTGATCTTGCGTGCGCGTGCCTTGCTCAATGATCCAAAAGTCGCCGCATGGGTTCTCTACCGGATCGACGGCGGCATTGATCATATTCTGGTGGACGAGGCGCAGGATACATCGCCGCGCCAATGGGATGTAATTGAAAAGCTGGCGGATGAATTTGCCTCAGGCGCAGGGGCGCGGGACGAGCAGATGGACCGCACCCTGTTTGTTGTGGGCGACAAGAAACAATCGATCTATTCCTTCCAAGGCGCTGATCCGCGTGAGTTTGACCTCAAACGTGCATCGTTCGAGGAGAGCCTTCTCGCTGCTAACCTCAAATTCCAGAACCAGAGCCTCGACTATTCGTTCCGTTCCTCTCCCGCTGTGCTGCGCGCCGTAGACCAGACATTTAACACCCTGCCCGATCCGCGCATGGGGCAGACGATGACACATATCGCGTTCAAGGATGCCCTGCCCGGTCGGGTGGATATCTGGCCTGTCATTGAGGCGGATAAGACCAAAGAGGAAGAACCGCACTGGACCGATCCTGTGGACCGCAAAAGCGAACAGCACCATACGGTCATTCTGGCAGACCAAATCGCCGCGCAGATCAAATACCTGATCAACGGTGAGCATTACATCCCCGATGAAGCCAAAGACCGCAGCATGGTCCGCCGCCGCATTACGGCAGGTGACTTTCTGATACTTGTGCGGGGCCGCAAGACTGGGTTGTTCTCGGAAATTATTCGCGCGTGCAAAGTTGCAGGTCTGCCCATTGCGGGTGCCGATCGCCTCAAAGTGGGTGCCGAACTCGCCGTGCGGGACATTGGCGCGTTGCTATCTTTCCTTGCTACGCCTGATGATGCCCTTGCGCTTGCGACTGCGCTCCGCTCCCCCTTGTTCGGGTGGAGCGAGCAAGACCTGTTCACCTTGGCCCACCACCGACCAATCAAACAGGACTTGTGGCAAAGCCTGCGCAGCCAGAAAGATGTCTATCCCGAAACCTTGGCCGTTTTGCGTGACCTGCGGGGGCAGGTTGATTTCCTGCGTCCCTTTGATTTGATCGAACGTATCCTCACCCGCCATGAAGGGCGCCGTAATCTGGTCGCGCGTATGGGGATGGAGGCCGAAGACGGTATTGACGCGCTGCTTGGTCAGGCCCTCGCGTATGAGCGGACCGAAGTTCCAAGTCTCACGGGTTTCCTTGAATGGATGCAGGCCGACGATCTGGAGATCAAGCGCCAGATCGACAGCGCCTCTGACCAAATCCGTGTGATGACCGTGCATGGCGCCAAGGGGCTGGAAACGCCAATTGTGATCCTGCCTGATACGGGCCAGAAAAAAAACGACGTGAAGAGTGAGATCATCACCCTCAAAGACTATCCAATCTGGAAACCCAATGCGGCCGAAATGACGCAAAGCATTGCGGCGCAGATTGACGTGCTGAAGGAGGCGCAAACACAGGAAGGTCTCCGCCTGCTCTACGTCGCCATGACCCGCGCAGAGAAGTGGCTGGTCATTGCTGCGGCAGGTGACCTTGGCAAAGAGGGCAGCTGGTATCAGATGGCCGAGGATGCTCTGCGGCACCTCAATGCAGTGCCTTTTATAGACGGTCCAGCCCATGGATTGCGGCATGAGGAAGCGGGATGGGATGCGCTTCCCACGGTAACCATACCGGCTAAAGTTGATAAAACCGCTTTTTTAGAGCCTGTTTTTTCCACAATGCCACCTCCCTCCCCTGTGCCGAATGCGGCTGTTTCTCCTTCCGACCTAGGTGGTGCAAAAGCGTTGGCAGGCGAAGCGGGAATGGACGAGGAAGCGGCGAAATCCTACGGGACCTTAGTGCATAACCTATTGGAACATTTGGCCCCAATTGATCTGCCACAACGCGCCGACGTCGCAGATACGCTGCTACAAGGTAGCGACCCACTCACCGCGAAAATGGCAAGAGCCGAAGCGCTGGCAGTATTGTCGGCTCCAAACCTATCTCATGTGTTCGCACCCGGTGCATTGGCAGAAGTTGCCATTACTGCCGGTTTGGGGGCAAAGCGCTTGTACGGCATTATTGACAGGCTACTTATCGAGAGTGACCGCCTGCTGGCCGTTGACTTCAAAACCAACCGCACTGTTCCAGAAACCGCTGACGCATGCCCCGAAGGATTGTTGCGGCAAATGGGAGCATATGCCCATGCTTTGGCGCAGATTTATCCTGATCATCACATCGAAACTGCGATTTTATGGACCCACACCAGCACCCTCATGACGGTGCCGCACGATGTCGTGACTGCTGCGGTGCGGCGCACAGGTCACCTTGACGCAGGTGCTACGCCTTCTTAGGTATCATTCGAACCCGAACCCATGGAGAGCTTTATGGCCACCGTTGCAGTAACAGACGACACATTTGACGCCGAAGTAAAAAACTCGGACATCCCCGTAGTAGTGGATTTCTGGGCAGAATGGTGCGGCCCCTGCAAGCAGATCGGCCCATCACTTGAAGAGCTGTCCGCCGAAATGGACGGAAAAGTCAAAATCGTCAAAGTTGACGTAGACAGCAACCCGAACGCTGCCGCCCAAATGGGTGTGCGTGGTATTCCTGCGCTGTTTATCTTCAAAGACGGCGAAGTTGTTTCCAACATGGCAGGCGCGCGCCCCAAGGCGGCGTTGAAAAGCTGGATCGAAGAAGCAATCTAAAACCGCTATATCTGAATTTCGAAAGGCGCCCCTTGTTTGTGGCGCCTTTTTTCATTCCCTAGACAGGCCAGCCAAACCGCTTGAGCCGTGCTGCAATCATATCTGTTGCCTCTAGCCGTCCCGCATTGATGCTGTTCCTTTGCCAGAACCAATGGATATACGCGGCATAGTCGGGCCTGATCTGCTGAACCTCTGCGAACCCTGCCGCGAGGTCATCGATCTCTGCCTGAACAGCGATGTGATGGAAGTCAGCCTTCCGAAACAATAACGAGGGCTTTCCGAAGAAATACCCGTTGAACGCGACACTCGAATTCTGGGTCACAATAAAATCGCACCCCACCAGCAGGTCCTCCATCCCACCCGTTTGGACCGTTAGGCGATCATGGGCCTTTTCAAGCTTTTCCAGCGCAACGATCTCGGCATTCTCATAATGCTCGTTCGGGTGAAGCGTGGCGACGACCTGCATATCCGTCTGGGCAAGGCAGTGCTCAACCATTGCAAGCAGGCTACAAATCTGGAACGGACGGTGCGCGAGGATCTTCCCTTGGAGCGGGACATAGATATAACCGCCGCGCTTAGCCTTTTGGGGTGCCTCCCCGAACAGGCGGTTTTGCCAAAATCCGTAAAACCGTGCCGCCTCGTTTGCATCTGTCGGATCAGGCTCAAACACGCTTTGCGCCACGTCCCAAGTCCAGCGCTCCGCGCTTTGTTCAATCTGCCAAAAGAGGTAGTGATACACCCGCCGAAAGCAGAGACCCTGCGCATCAGGTGGGGTTTTGATGTGGTTCATGGTCTTGCCTTTGCCCTTTGGCACACCGCGCATCCCAAAAGGCTCATACCGGACCTGCAAACCACCACGACGCATTACATCGGCCAGCTTTCCGATGAAGTTATGTTTGCCCGCTTGTGCACTTTGGCACAACTCGGGCTCCATATAAAATGTGACAGTTTCAGCGTTCATGCCCGAGACGCTAGCGCTGTGTACAGGTCGCAACAAGGGCTGCCCTTGTCCCGTCCCGCTCCTCACGCCATATAGTTATCAACAAACGGAGGCTTTATGGCAGATAGCGATTTCCCGGGTTGGCATGGCACAACCATCATTGGCGTCAAAAAGGGCGGCGAAGTTGTGATTGCGGGGGACGGACAGGTCAGCCTTGGCCAAACTGTGATCAAAGGCACAGCGCGTAAGGTGCGTCGCCTATCGCCGGGGGGCTATGACGTGGTGGTCGGCTTTGCCGGCTCGACTGCTGATGCGTTCACTCTGTTGGAACGGCTGGAGGCAAAGCTGGAAGCCACACCCGGTCAGTTGCAGCGTGCAAGCGTTGATCTGGCGAAGGACTGGCGCACCGACAAATACCTGCAAAAACTCGAAGCGATGCTGATCGTGACGGATGGAAAAGAGCTGTTGATTATAACAGGCGCTGGTGACGTGCTTGAGCCTGAGCATGACATCGCCGCCATCGGCTCTGGCGGGAATTTTGCCCTCGCTGCGGCGCGTGGCCTCATCGACAGTGACCGCGATGCCGAAGGCGTAGCGCGGGATGCCATGAAGATCGCCTCCGACATCTGTGTTTATACCAACGGCAACTTGACCGTGGAGAAAATCAAAGCATGACCAACCTGACCCCCCGCGAGATCGTATCCGAACTGGACCGCTATATCATCGGCCAGAATGACGCCAAACGCGCGGTCGCTGTGGCCCTGCGCAATCGCTGGCGCTGTCGCAATTTACCCGATGATATTCGCGCCGAAGTCTACCCCAAGAATATCCTCATGATTGGACCCACGGGCGTGGGCAAGACCGAGATCAGCCGCCGTCTGGCAAAGCTTGCGCGTGCGCCCTTCCTCAAGGTCGAAGCGACGAAATTTACCGAAGTCGGCTATGTCGGCCGCGATGTGGAGCAAATCATCCGCGATCTGCTGGACGCCGCGATTGTCATGACGCGTGAACATATGCGCGAGGACGTGAAAGCAAATGCGCAAAGTGCTGCGGAGGAGCGCGTGATTGATGCCATCGCAGGACCAGACGCCCGTGAAGGCACCCGCGCGATGTTCCGCAAAAAACTGCATGACGGCCAACTTAACGATACCATGATCGAGCTGGACGTTGCTGATACCTCCAACCCGTTTTCCGCGATGGAAATTCCCGGCCAGCCGCAGGGTGGCGGTGGTATGATGAACCTCGGTGATATTTTTGGCAAAGCGATGGGGGGCCGCACCACAAAGAAGCGGATGAAAGTTGCCGACAGCTATGAAGTGCTGATTGGCGAAGAAGCGGATAAACTGCTGGATGATGAAACCGTAACCCGCGCCGCAATTGAAGCAGTGGAGCAGAACGGCATCGTCTTTCTCGACGAGATTGACAAAGTGTGTACCCGCGCCGATGCCCGTGGCGGCGATGTTAGCCGCGAAGGTGTGCAGCGCGATCTGCTACCCCTGATAGAAGGGACAACGGTAAGCACAAAGCATGGGCCCGTTAGAACCGATCATGTGTTGTTCATCGCATCTGGTGCGTTCCACATCGCAAAACCCTCCGATCTGCTGCCAGAACTTCAAGGCCGCTTGCCCATTCGTGTCGAGCTGCGCGCACTGACCGAGGAAGACTTTGTGCGCATCCTGACCGAGACAGACAATGCGTTGACGCTGCAATACACGGCGCTGATGGGGACCGAGGAAGTCGATGTCAGCTTTACCGAAGACGGGATCAAAGCGCTGGCCAAGATTGCGGCCGATGTGAACCAGTCGGTCGAGAATATCGGGGCGCGGCGGCTCTATACGGTTATGGAGCGGGTGTTTGAAGAACTCAGCTTTACCGCGCCTGATCGCAGCGGCGAGAAGATTGTGGTCGATGCCGCCTTTGTTGATACCAATCTGGGCGAGTTGGTGAAATCCACCGATCTGAGCCGCTACGTGCTTTAACCCCTTCCCATTCTCATGCGCCCGAGTGATCAAGGGCGCATGAACTATCTCCGCTTCCTTATCAATAACCGTCTGTTCCTGCTCGCAGGGTTCTTGCTGACGTTTACCTCGTCCTTCGGGCAGACCTATTTCATCTCGCTCTTCGCAGCTGAGATTAAGGGCGCGTTCGGGCTAAGCGATGGCAGTTGGGGTGGTATCTATACAATTGGGACAACGCTCTCGGCGATTACAATGATCTGGGCAGGGGCGCTGACGGACCGCTTTCGCGTGCGCCAACTCTCACTGGGGGTTATGATCCTACTGGCACTCGCCTGTGTGGCAATGTCTCTGGTGCCAAATGGGTTTTTGCTGATCTTTGTGATCTATGCGCTGCGGCTTATGGGGCAAGGTATGCTGTCCCAACTGGGTGCTGTCGCTATGTCGCGCTGGTTCATCGCGACACGGGGGCGCGCGCTGTCACTCTCCTCGATGGGGTTTGCCGTAGGCCAAGCGGTGTTGCCCATTATATTTGTCGCACTGCTGGCAACCGTTGATTGGCGCAACCTTTGGTTGTTAGCGGCAGTTTGTATCGTGGTGCTGATCCCTGTGATGCAGATGCTCTTGCGGCAGGAGCGCACCCCGCAATCCATGGCAGACGACACGCAAAGCCTTGGTATGGGCGGACGACACTGGACACGTGGCGAAATGCTCCGCCATCCGTTGTTCTATATCCTGATCCCATTGGTTCTGGGGCCATCGGCATGGGGAACCGCGCTGTTCTTCCAGCAGGTGCATTTGACCGAAGTAAAGGGATGGAGCCTTGTCTCCTTTGTAGCCCTCATGCCGATCTATACCGTTGCCAGCATCGCCTTCACTTTTATCACGGGGTGGGCCGTTGACCGTATCGGTGTGAAATGGATCGTGCCGTTCCAGCTGATCCCCTTCGGTATATCTTTTTTGGTACTGGCCTATGCGGATACAATTTTTATGGCAGGGGTTGGCCTTGTAATCTTTGGTATCGGGCAAGGCACACAAGGCACTGCAACCTCAGCCTTTTGGGCCGTCTTTTATGGCACAAGGAACCTCGGCGCGATCAAAGCAGCGGCAGCTGCGCTTATGGTTTTCGGGTCCGCGATCGGTCCCGGAATTACAGGTGCCTTTATCGACTTTGGTGTGGATTTTCCGAACCAGATGATCCCGATTGCATTCTTCTACTTCGGCGGCGCGCTCCTCGCGGGGGTGGGCATCCTTCGTTATCAGCGTGACTTACCTGTGGCGGCGTAGATAGACGTAATACGCACCACCACCACCATGGCTCACGTGCGCCTGTGCAATTTGCAGAACAACGGATTTCATCGGCTGCATCTGTAACCATTGTGGCACCTGATGACGCAGTACCCCGTGACGCACGGGAATCGGGCCACCCTCATCGCGCATTTTACCCTTGCCTGTGACCACAAGGATCAGGCGTTTGCCCTGCGCATGGGCGTTCATCACAAAGCTGGTAAGGATCGGGTGCGCGCGATCAAGGGTCATACCATGCAGGTCGATCTTTCCCTCTGGACGCAGCTTTCCGCGTTTAAGTTTACCGAACGACTTCTGATCCATTTGCACAGGTGCTTGGCGCACTTGGTCATGGATTGCAGGGGCCAAATTATGCGCAGGACCACGGGACGGACCGACCGGTTTCCCGAGGATAACCGTTTTGGCCTTTCGCAGGTTGCGCGGAGCAGGGGCGGGCAAGCTCACGTCGGGATCGAACCGCTCGACCTCCAGGTCGCTGCGCTTGATCGCTTTAGTGTTGGCGCGCACGCGGTCCCAAAGTTCGCGATCCTCTGCCGTGAGCGCACGGCGCTTCATATCGCACTTTCGGGAAGAAGAGCATAGGCGCGCTGAATTGGCATTAACACAATCAACCGACCCGGATCACGAACTGTTCCCGCTTGGCGGCCTGCCTCATCACCTGTTCCGAAGAAAACATCGGCGCGCTGCGCACCTTTGATCGCTGAGCCAGTGTCTTGGGCAATCATCAAACGGCGCAGGGGCGACTTCCCGTCCTTTTCGATCCAGACGGGCGAGCCGAGGCGCACAAAGGACGGATCAATCGCAACTGTGCGCATGGTCGTGATCGAGCGGTTCATCGCACCAAGCGGCCCTTTGTCAGCAGGGACTTGGCTTACTTCGCGAAAAAAGACGTAGGAAGGGTTATGATACAGAAGGTCTTGTCCCTCGCCAGGATTACGGCGTACCCAGTTCTTGATCACCTGCGCACTAACCTGATGCGCCTCATAGACCCCGCGGCGGACCAGTTCCTGACCGATTGAGCGATAGTTGTGACCGTTAGAGCCGCGATACCCGACCCCAACAAAATTACCATTCGGAAGGCGGATGCGGCCAGATCCCTGAATCTGTAGAAAAAAAAGTTCAACCGGATCGTCAACATAAGCGATGACCAGATTACGGCCATCCATAACGCCACTTTCCAGAATTTCCTGCCGTGTGAGCCATGGACGGTTCTGGCGCGCTTCCGCAGGCATTTTATAAACAGGAAAGCGGTATCTGTTTGATCGTGTGAGAGAGCCGTCAAGCTCAGGCTCGAAATAACCAGTGAACAGCGCCTCTTTTCCGTCGTCCATCAGGACAGGGCGAAACAGAAGCTCGAAAAACTCACGTGGATCGGGGCGCGATTTCGCATACGCGCAGACCGCATTCCAATCGGGGTCTTTCATATCTTGGCAAGTGTTGAGAAATGTCTCAAACGCCGCTGCATGATCGTCCTCTGCCCAGCCTTCAAGCTGGTCAAAGGACAACACGTCATATTTCACCTCAGACGCCAAAGGCCCCGCCAACAGCGAGGCCAATATAACGGCACTTATGCGAAACGCGCATGTTACCCGTCTGTAGAAACCAAGAACCAATTCGGATCATCCGAGCCCATGTGGCGGGAAAATACCCACGTGTCTTTTTGCTTTTTAGCATCCGTCAGGCTGCCTTCGACAATCTCGCCTTCGGCATCACGCACAGCCTGTGTCAACTCTGCCACAAATTTCAGCGTCATTTCCGCCTCCTTTGTGTCAGGGTCGAGTGTCACGCTCTCAAGGCTCATCTCGCGCACACCGATGAAACTCGCCTCAATCGTCAGACCCTGATCTTCACGCGCGGCGACACCATCCACAAAGCTCTCGTAAATTTCCTCGGAGAGGATCGGCTTGATATTGTCCAACTCACCAGTTTCATAGCCCATGACGATCATCTCATAAGCACCGCGACCACCTGCAAGGAAGTCGGTCACATTGAACGATGGCTCGATACGCTTCATCTCGGCCAAGGCCCACGCTTGGGCAGTGCCCTCATCAAAATGATCGGTGATATCTAGATCAGGACCGCCCTCAATCACTTCGAAGGCAGGACCGCCGCGTTTTTCCTGCGGGATCGGCAGGGGAGGCTTTTCAAAGCCCTCTCGCGTGCCAAGCACGTTTTTAAGCCTCAGGATAAGAAAAACCGCAATTGCGGCAAGCACCAGAAGCTGGATAAGCGGCGAATTCATATGGACCTCTTGGGGGCTAGGCGTGGAAACAATGTTCTTGACCCCTTATGTAGGTGCGAAGGGGGCTCAAGTCCACTCTAGCCCCGATGAAAGGAATTAATAACATGTGGCTTTTAATAGCATTCATCTCCGTTCCGGTGATCGAGATCGCATTGTTCATTCAGGTTGGCGGGTTCATCGGGATGTGGCCGACGCTTCTCATTGTCATTCTGACCGCAATTGCAGGCACGTATCTGGTGCGCAGTCAGGGGCGATTGGCGCTCAGCCAACTTCAATCATCGTTCAGCGATTTGCGTGATCCGACGGAACCATTGGTGCATGGCGCAATGATATTATTTTCAGGCGCACTTTTGCTCACACCCGGCTTTTTCACGGACGCGGTCGGGTTTGCCCTTCTAATCCCTGGGGTCCGCACAGCCGTGTTCAACGCGATCCGTGCGCGGATAAATATCCAAAGCTTTGGCACGCCGGGGGCAGGGCGGCAGCATCCACACCAAAAGCCGCACGGGAGTAGCGATGTGATTGACGGTGAATTTGTGGAACTGTCCGACGATGACGCGCCCAAGGGCACATCGGGATGGACCAAACGCTGAGCTGTCAAACTAAGCGATTGAGCGATTTGGCCCGACCTGATAAGCCACCCCGAGTAATTTAACCTCCAAAGAGGAGAGCCTGATATGGCCGAGGCCGAAGCAACACCACCAGTATCCCCACAAATGCGCGTTTTGGGTCAATTCATCCGTGATCTGTCCTTTGAAAACATCATGGCGCAAAAGGGCGCGCCTTCCGATGTACAACCTGACGTACAGGTGCAAGTGAACCTTGATGCGAAAAAGCGTACTGCGGAAAATCAGTATGAGACAGCGATCAAGCTCAACGTGACTTCAAAAGCCAAGGGCGCAGATACGACGCTGTTCGCGCTGGAAATTGATTACGTTGGTATTTTCGACATTCAGCATGTCTCGGAAGAGCAGCTGCACCCGTTCCTCCTCATTGAATGTCCACGCATGATTTTCCCGTTCCTGCGCCGCATCGTGAGTGACGTGACCCGTGACGGTGGCTTCCCGCCGCTCAACCTTGAGAACATTGATTTTGTTGCCCTGTACCGTGGCGAGATCGAGCGCCGTCAGGCAGAAGCAGCAGCCTCCGCCGACGCATAAACCTCTAGCTTTTTAACCAGACAGCATCGCCGCCCAATTTGCCGACAAACTCGGCGTGGGCGGCGATTTCTTTTTCGGTGAGACGTGAGGGAAGCGGTGTGGGCCGAGGGCGCGGTGTCCACTCAGTGCTGACTTCGCCAACCTTAGGCTCCGCACGGGTGGAGAGGCCAAAGTCAGGCTGCTTACCCCCGATCAGTTCGAGATAGACTTCAGCCAGAATTTCACTGTCGAGCAGGGCACCGTGCAGCGTACGCGCATCATTGTTAATGCCAAAGCGGCGGCAAAGCGCATCGAGGGAAGACGGTGAGCCAGGGAATTTCTTACGGGCGATGGCGAGGGTATCCACCGCCTGCTCCCATGGGAGCTGTCGCAGACCCATCTTTGCCAGTTCGAAATTCAGAAACTTCATATCAAAAGCGGCGTTGTGAATGATCATTTTGCTGTCGCCAACGAAATCCAGAAACGCCTGACCTACCGCCGCAAACTTGGGTTTGTTGCGCAGGAAATCATCGCCAAGTCCGTGCACCTGAAAGGCGTCGTCGGGCATGCTCCGCTCTGGATTGATATACTCGTGAAACGTGACGCCTGTCGCGACATGACCCATCAGCTCAACTGCGCCGATCTCGACAATCCGGTCGCCTGTCTTGGGGTCAAATCCTGTGGTTTCGGTATCGAGGACGATCTCACGCATTTAACTGGCTCCGAATGGTTGCAACGATCTTTTGCACCTGTGCGCAGGCGTGTTCAAGTGTGTCCGTCTCGATCACATAGGTAGCGCGGGCGCATTTCTCGGAGGCGGGGAGTTGCTTTTCCTTGATGCCGAGAAACTGATCGCGGGTCATGGTGCCGCGCTCCATAACGCGCGCTTCTTGGGTCACGTCATCGGTGAACACACAAGCCGTCGCATCAACACGCGCATCGCCGCCTGTTTCGAACAAAAGCGGGATATCAAGCACGACAATATCGGCATCAGCATTGGCGAGGAAATCCGCGCGGTCCTGCCCGACGAGTGGATGCACAATCATTTCAATCTGCTTGAGCGCGGTTGGGTCACGGCCAATGATCTCTTTTAGGGCAGGGCGCGATACCTCACCGTCAATCACTGCATCAGGAAATGCTTGGGCAAAAGGTTCAACAGCAGCGCCCCCTTTGGCATAGAGGCGATGCACCGCTGCATCCGCATCCCAAAGGGCGCACCCCTCGTCGAGAAACATCTGTGCCGTGGTTGATTTACCCATCCCGATGGATCCGGTCAGGCCAAGCGTGAACATTAGCGCAGAGCCGCCGCGCGTGTGGCGCGGTCAACGTCGGGACGGCGACCAAACCAACGCTCGAATGCAGGCACCGCCTGATGCAACAGCATGCCAAGCCCATCAACAGTAGCGCAGCCATATTCCTCAGCCGTGGCGAGGAGTTTGGTCTTGAGCGGTGCATAAACCAGATCGGTAACGATTGTAGAGGAGCGCAAACCATCAAGCGGAACGCGCAACTCCGACTTTCCAATCATGCCGAGCGATGTTGTGTTCACCAACAGGTCTGCATCATCAATCATGTTGCCTGCCTGAACCCACTCATACACACGGATACGGCTTCCGAAATCCTGTTTCAGTTTATCAGCACGCACGCGGGTGCGGTTGGACAGCATGATTTCTGGAACGCCAGCCTCAAGAAGTGAGGAGATAACCGCCCGCGCAGCACCACCGGCACCAAGGACAGCGGCAGGGCCGGAACGGGGGTTCCACTGTGGCGCTCCTGCTTTGAGATTTTCGATGAAACCATAACCGTCGGTATTGTCAGCGTGGATTTTCCCATCCTTGCGAAATATCAGTGTGTTGGCGGCACCGATCAGGATCGCACGGTCTGTTACCAGATCGGCAATCTCCATTACCTTTTCTTTATGAGGAGTGGTGATGTTTACCCCCACAAATCCCATCTGGGGCAGAGTACGCAGGACATTCTCCAAATTGTCATTACTGACGTCCATGGGGATGTAGTGGCCTGGAATGCCGTAGGTCTTGAGCCAGTGACGGTGCAGCTGTGGTGATTTCGAGTGGGCGATCGGGGAGCCGATTACACCAGCCAAGGGGATACGAGGCAGTTCGGTCATTGGGCAATATCTCCACGAAGGGTAAGGTAGTTCAGGATTTCCAACAAAGGCATGCCAAGCACGTTAAAGTAATCGCCCTCAATACGCGAGAAAAGCCGCACACCTTCTTCTTCAAGCTTATAGGCACCAACCGCGTGGCGAATGCTGTCCCAGTTCCGCATGACATAGTCGTCAAGGTAGGTGTCACTGGCATCGCGCATCCGCAAACGCACAACACCAATATGGCGCCACAAAGGTTTCCCATCTTCAAAAATCACGGCAGCGGATAGAAGTGTGTGTCGATCTCCGCGCATCAGCTTGAGCTGCGCAATTGCCTCTTCAGGTGTTTCAGGCTTACTCAGAAGCGTTCCGTTATGCTCAAGAACCTGATCACAGCCTATCACCAAAGCACCCGGATTTTTGTCACTAATCTTTGACGCTTTCATTTCGGCCAAAGCGTCTGCAATATCACGGGGCGCCGCACCCTCTGAAATCAGGGATGCTTTAATCATATCCTCATCCACCCGCGCCACTTGGACCTCATGAGGGACCGCTGCTTGGCTGAACATCTGGGTCCGGATACTGGAACCTGAAGCGAGGATGATGTGGACATTCATGGGGATAACTCATGCATAGTCTTAAGATGTTCTTAACAACAACTTGTCGACAATAACGGGTTTGGGTTCAAGAGGGGGATAAGGCATCATTTTCGCCAGCTTAGCCAGAGATTCGCCCACGGTGGATAAGGATAATTTTACCATTTGATAACTTTAGTTAACCTAAGCTCATACACAGAGTTACCCACAGTTTTTAGAAAACTAAATATTTCATAAGTATTTGATTTGTAATGTATAAAATTAAAATTAGTATCTTATTAACACTAGTTCTGCTCGACCTGATTTTACCGTTCTAACCTGTGCATAACCATTTAATCCACAGGAATCCTGCTCTCTACTTAAATCAACAATCTTTCTTTCTATCTTTATTATTATAAAGAGAGTGTCTAAGAGGGAGAGAGTAACATGAGTGATATCCTGAGTTTGACCTATCCGTGGATCAAAGGGCTTCACATCATGTCTGTGATCTCATGGATGGCAGCGCTGTTCTATCTCCCCCGCTTGATGGTGCATCACACCGAACGGGCAGGGCTGAGTGGTGAGACCCATGAAATTTTTGCAATGATGGAATACAAACTGGCAAAAGTGATTATGCAGCCTGCGATGATTGCCACGTGGCTGTTTGGTCTGTTGCTTGTCGCAACGCCCGGAATTGTATTTTGGGGTGACGTCTGGCCATGGCTTAAGGGGGCAAGCGTGATTGCGATGACGGTTTTTCATGTTTGGCTGATGCGCCGGATGCACGGGTTCCAGATTGGTGAGAACTCTACCACAGGCAGGCAATACCGGATCATGAACGAGGTGCCGACGCTGCTGATGATTGTGATCGTGTTCTCTGTTACGGTTAAGTTCTAAATTGCGCGTTTATTGACAGGCATCCAAACGCCGCGTATTGCGAACCCACCACCTCGTTCGAGGATGGATCAACCCGACACATTTTACCGACCGGCCCATGATCGCTTTTGCGCGGGCCAAGGATATTTGCATGACACTTGAGACCCTCAACCTTGCCGACTTGAAAAAGCAATCTCCCAAAGCGCTGCTGTCCATGGCGGAAGAGCTGGAGATTGAAAACGCATCCACGATGCGCAAGGGCGAGATGATGTTCCAGATCTTGCGCGAACGTGCGGATGAAGGTTGGGAAATCTCCGGCGACGGTGTTCTTGAAGTGTTGCAGGACGGATTTGGATTTCTGCGTTCACCTGAAGCTAACTACTTGCCAGGTCCTGATGATATCTATGTCTCGCCCGATATGATCCGCCAACACTCCTTGCGCACCGGAGATACCATTGACGGGCTGATTAAGGCCCCTGACGACACCGAGCGGTACTTTGCCCTGACCGAGGTAACGCTCATCAACTTTGAAGACCCTGAGAAGGCACGTCACAAGGTTGCGTTTGAGAACCTTACGCCGCTTTATCCTGATGAGCGTCTGAAGATGGAAGTGGATGATCCGACAGTAAAAGATCGCTCTGCACGCATTATCGATCTGGTTGCCCCTATAGGTAAAGGTCAGCGTTCATTGATCGTGGCGCCGCCGCGGACAGGTAAAACAGTTCTGCTCCAGAATATCGCCAACTCGATCGAGAAGAATCATCCCGAGTGCTATTTGATCGTTCTGCTGATTGACGAGCGGCCTGAGGAAGTTACCGACATGCAACGCTCTGTTAAGGGTGAAGTTGTTTCCTCTACCTTCGATGAGCCAGCAACGCGTCACGTAGCCGTATCAGAAATGGTGATCGAAAAAGCTAAGCGTCTGGTGGAGCACAAGCGTGACGTTGTCATTCTGCTCGACTCCGTGACCCGTCTGGGCCGTGCGTTCAACACAGTGGTGCCGTCATCGGGTAAAGTCCTGACTGGTGGTGTGGATGCGAACGCCCTTCAACGTCCTAAGCGTTTCTTTGGTGCTGCACGGAACATCGAGGAAGGTGGATCCCTCACAATTATCGCGACAGCTTTGATCGACACGGGCAGCCGGATGGATGAAGTCATCTTTGAAGAATTCAAAGGTACGGGTAACTCTGAAATTGTTCTTGATCGCAAGATTGCAGACAAGCGCGTGTTCCCCGCTATCGACATTCTCAAGTCCGGTACGCGTAAAGAGGAACTTTTGGTTGATAAAATCGATTTGCAGAAAACCTTTGTACTCCGCCGTATTCTCAACCCGATGGGGACTACAGATGGTATCGAATTCCTGATATCAAAGCTGAAGCAAACAAAGACGAATTCAGACTTCTTTGATTCGATGAATACCTAAAACGTCACATAAATTCAAGGGCTTATGTAGATGGATACTATTTTTGCCCAAGCGACTGCAATGGGCCGTGCAGGGGTGTCCGTTGTGCGGGTTTCAGGGCCGTTGTCGCATGAAATTTGCACGCAGATGGTCGGGTCATTGCCTCAACCACGTGCAACAGCGTTGCGGATGGTAAAAGGACGTGATGGCAGTTTTATTGATCAAGCGTTGATCATCAGTTTTTCGGGACCAGAGAGTTTTACTGGCGAGGATGTTGTAGAACTCCACTTGCACGGAAGTATTGCGATTATGCGCCGTGTCCTCGAAGAGCTGGGCCTTTTCGAAGGTGCACGTTTAGCCGAGCCAGGTGAATTTACACGGCGCGCTTTGGAGAATGGACGTCTTGATCTTGTTCAAGTCGAGGGCCTTGCAGACCTGATTGAAGCCGAGACCGAAGCTCAGCGCAAACAGGCACTTCGTGTACTTTCCGGCGAGTTAGGGTCGAAAGTCGATTCTTGGCGCATGTCTTTGATCCGTGCGGCAGCGCTGCTTGAAGCGACAATCGATTTTTCTGATGAAGACGTTCCTATTGATGTCAGCGATGAGGTTCTTGAGTTGCTTGGAGGCGTTGAAAAAGAACTTCTTACTGAGATTGAAGGAACGAAAGCTGCTGAGCGGATACGGACTGGGTTTGAAGTGGCTATCGTCGGTGCGCCTAACGTAGGTAAGTCGACACTCTTAAATCGACTATCGGGACGTGAAGCGGCAATCACATCAAATATCGCAGGAACAACCCGTGACGTGATCGAGGTTCGTATGGATCTTGGGGGTCTGGCAGTCACACTTCTTGATACTGCCGGAATTCGGGAAAGCACCGACGAGATAGAAACCATGGGTGTTGAGTTGGCGCTGCGTCGTGCTGCACAAGCTGATCTAAGGGTGTTCCTACTTGAGGAGGGTGCAAACCCACCTTTTGATCCGTTAAACGACGATATCATGCTCAAGGCAAAGGCAGATATAACAGGCGCCAGTTATCCTGCTGTTTCGGGAAAGTCAGGATCAGGCGTAGATCAACTTTTGCAGAACATTGAGGCGGTTTTGGAAGAATTGGCTTCTGGTGCTGGACTTGCAACACATGCGCGCCATTCCTCTGCGATGAAAACTGCGCGTGATTGCATCATAAAGACGCAGGAACTTCTAAAAATAGGTCCTGACGTGTATGATATTTCAGCTGCCGAGTTGCGCATCGGAATTCGCGCGTTGGAGGTTCTTGTTGGTCGCATTGACGCAGAGAATCTGTTAGACGAAATATTCGCAAGCTTTTGCCTTGGAAAGTGAGGATTGTTTCACGTGAAACATTTTGATGTCATAGTAATTGGTGGTGGTCATGCTGGTACTGACGCAGCGCATGCATCTGCTCGAATGGGTGCGAGTACCGCGTTACTTACAATGTCTCGTGACACTATTGGTGTTATGTCATGTAATCCTGCGATCGGTGGATTGGGAAAAGGGCATCTTGTCCGCGAGATTGATGCGCTTGATGGGTTGATGGGGCGCGTTGCTGACGCTGCTGGTATTCAGTTCAGATTGTTGAATCGCCGTAAGGGCCCAGCCGTTCAAGGCCCAAGAACGCAAGCGGATCGTAATATCTACCGTAGAACCATGCTCTCAGAGATCGAAGCCCATCCCCTAATTGATATTATTGAAGGTGAAGCGATCGATTTCTTGGTAAAGGGTGGCCGTGTCGGCGGCGTTGTAATGGGGTCAGGGGTATCATTTACCGCAGGTGCAGTTGTGCTAACCACAGGGACCTTTCTGCGTGGTGTTATCCATATTGGCGATGTCCAACAGCCTGGAGGTCGGATGGGCGACAATCCTTCCCAAAGGCTTGCGGAGCGGATTGACGATCTCGGGTTAAAATTGGGTCGGCTCAAGACAGGAACGCCACCGCGTCTGGATGGACGTACAATCAACTGGCAAGGGCTGGAGATGCAGCCTGCAGATGATATCCCAACGCTATTTTCATTTATGTCCAAAAAGGCTGGAGCGCGTCAAATATCCTGCGGAATTACGCATACTAATGAGAGAACCCACGACATTATTCGTGAAAATTTGGAACGCTCTGCTATGTATGGAGGCCATATTGATGGGGTTGGCCCGCGTTACTGCCCATCGATTGAGGATAAAATCGTAAGATTTGCAGACAAGACATCGCATCAGGTGTTTTTGGAGCCCGAAGGCCTTGATGACCCTACGATCTATCCGAATGGAATTTCAACCTCACTCCCGGTAGAGGTTCAAGAAGAATACGTGAGATCAATAGTGGGCCTTGAGACCGTTGAAATTCTTCAACCTGGATATGCTATTGAGTATGACTACGTTGATCCGCGCGCTTTGAGTCAAACTTTGGAACTGAAAGCTGTTGATGGTCTTTATCTGGCAGGTCAAATCAACGGCACAACTGGTTATGAAGAAGCGGCTGCGCAAGGTCTCGTTGCGGGACTCAACGCCGCTCTGGCCGTCAAGGGGCGAGAGCCTGTCATATTTAGCCGTACGAACAGCTATATTGGCGTAATGGTTGATGATCTGACGACACGAGGGGTGTCTGAGCCCTACCGAATGTTTACTTCGAGAGCTGAATTCCGGCTTTCATTGCGGGCCGACAACGCGGATCAGCGCCTTACTGGCCAAGGCATATCGCTTGGCTGTGTTTCGTCAAAGCGTGCCGAGGTATTCATGCGAAAAATGGATAGCCTCCTTGTGTGCCGCAACATTTTGGAAAGAAGGACGTTCACCCCAAAAGAGGCGGCAGCAGCAGGTATCGCTATTAATCAGGATGGTCAGCGCAGGACAGGGTTCCAGCTTCTTTCTTTTCAGGACGTGAGTTTTGCTGATATTCGCTCTCTGAATCCAGAGCTTTACGGAGTTTCTGATGTCATTGGGGAGCAGATTTCAAAAGATGCCCTATATGCAAACTACATCAAACGTCAGGAAAATGACGTTGCGTTGCTTCGGAAGGATGAGGGGGAGCGGATTCCTTTGTCTTTTGACTACTCTGTCATTGACGGCCTCTCTAATGAGTTGAAGTCAAAGCTGATTAAAGCGCGTCCTGAGAACTTGTCCCAAGCTTCGCGTATAGACGGTATGACGCCGGCTGCTCTTACCCTTGTTCTGGCTGTGATTCGCAAGGGTCGGGTGAAGAAGACAGCATGATGGGAAAAATATCCTTGGAAAATGTTTCACGTGAAACAATCGAACGGCTGCGTGAGTTTGAGCAGCTTGCGCTTAAGTGGACCAAAAAGATCAACCTTGTTTCTGCGGGAGATGCTTCCCAAATCTGGGAAAGACATATAGTGGACTCCGTCCAGATTTATGATCTAGCGCCGTCTGAGGGTGATTGGTTAGATATTGGGAGTGGTGGCGGTTTCCCGGGGATCGTCGCTGCGATCATCGCCAAAGAAAGAATGCCAGACCGTTCATTTACCTTGGTAGATAGCGATCAGAGAAAATGTGCGTTTCTCAGAACCGCAAATCGTGAGCTAGGCTTGAATGTCAAAGTTCTGGCAGAGCGGGTTGAGAAAATGCTGCCCGCCGGCGCTCAAGTTTTGTCAGCGCGCGCTTTGGATGATCTAAACAGCCTTCTTGACCACGCTGATCGGCACCTGTCAAAAGCTGGGGTCTCTCTTTTCCCCAAGGGATCGCAATGGGAGCGGGAGGATGAAGAGGCAAGGAAGCATTGGTCATACAATTTGGAAGTGATAAAAAGTGAAACCAATCCTGAAGCTACAATCTTGAAGATTAAGGAGCTTAAGCGTGTCTGACCTTTCTTACCCCAGCGGACCAAAAATCATAGCAATTGCCAATCAAAAGGGTGGTGTCGGGAAAACGACAACAACAATCAATCTTGCTGCGGCTTTGGCCGAAAAAGGGCAAAGAGTGCTTGTGATTGATCTTGATCCTCAAGGAAATGCATCAACAGGCCTTGGGATAAGTCTGGATGATCGCGAGTTCACGACCTATGAGCTGCTCCTGGAGGACATCGATCTCAATGATGTCATTCTGAAAACGCCAACCGAAAACCTCTTCATTGTTCCGGCAACTGTGGATTTGAGTTCGGCAGACCTTGACCTGCTCTCAAACGAGAAACGCAGTTTCCTCCTGCATGATGCTTTGCGACAAACGCAAATGGACGCCTTTAACTTCAATTATATTCTGATTGACTGTCCACCTTCGCTCAACCTTTTGACTGTCAATGCGATGATTGGCGCGCATTCGGTCCTTGTTCCATTACAGAGCGAGTTCTTTGCGCTTGAGGGGCTGTCTCAATTGATGCTGACCATTCGCGAAGTGCGCCAATCCGGCAACAAGGATTTACGTATCGAGGGCGTTGTTCTAACGATGTATGATCGTCGGAATAATCTGTCCCAACAGGTAGAGCAGGACGCACGCGATAACCTTGGAGATCTTGTGTTTAAAACCATGATCCCGCGGAATGTCCGCGTAAGTGAGGCGCCCAGTTTCGCCATGCCTGTGCTTGCCTATGATACGCTGTCAAAAGGCGCACAGGCATATCGTAGTCTTGCGGAAGAACTTATTAACAACAATCAAACAGCCGTAAAAGAGGTGCAGCATGTCTAACAAGAATGATCGAAAGCGGGGCCTCGGCCGCGGACTGTCTGCACTCATGGCAGATGTGAGTGAAACAGAAACCGTAGCGGCGAAGGGTCCGTCAGCGGCAGATCAAATGATACCGATTGAGCGGATTTCCCCTAACCCCGACCAGCCGCGTAAGCAATTTTTTCAAGATGATCTTGATGATTTGGCCGCGTCAATAAGGGAGAAGGGAGTTCTGCAGCCCCTGATCGTGCGGGTCCGCGATAATGGCGACTATGAGATTGTGGCTGGGGAGCGCCGATGGCGCGCTGCTCAGATGGCGCAACTCCATGAGCTTCCAGTTATCGTCCGTGCATTTACCGATATCGAAGTTCTCGAAGTCGCAATCATTGAAAACATCCAGCGTGCCGATCTCAATGCCGCTGAGGAGGCCGCTGGTTATAAGCAGCTGATGGATAAATTTGGCCATACCCAAGAGAAGATGGCCGAAGCCCTTGGGAAAAGCCGGAGCCACATTGCAAACCTGCTTCGTTTGCTCAACCTTCCGATGCCCGTGCTGCAGCTGTTGCGCGAAGGCAAGATTAGCGCAGGTCATGCACGCGCTCTCATTTCTGCCCAAGATCCTTTGAAGCTTGCCCAGCAGGTCATCAAAGGTGGATTGTCCGTGCGCGCCACCGAAGCCCTTGTGAAAAAGGAGATTAGCGGTTCAACAAAGGGCACCCCGACGGGAACCTCAGATGAAGTGGATAAGGATGCGGATACTAAAGCGTTGGAAGGTGATCTGGCTGCTAATTTAGGTATGTCAGTGTCTCTATCGCACAAGTCAGGGCAGGAAAGTGGCAAACTGACTGTCAGCTACAAAACATTGGAAGAGCTTGACGAGCTCTGCCGCCTTTTGAGCGCGACCTAATCGCTCAAGAGTTCGGAAATAACAGAGTTTAGAACTCTAAATCCTTGATCTGTAACGGTTAATATCGATTTTGAGACTTCGATCATGCCAATATCCGTTAGATGCGCAACCGCTGCCGGATCTAACGGATTTTGCGCCAGCGCTGCATAGCGGCTAATATCAATGCCGGCTCTTAACCGCAGACCCATCAAGAGAAACTCTGTTGCTTCATCTTCAGTGGTCAAAGCTTCGCGGGTTTGCTCAGCCGCACCTTCTTCAACCGAATCGAGCCAACGCTTTGGATTGCTATAACAGGTTGTTGCATGCCGCCGTCCGTTGACAGTAAGGCGACCGTGCGCTCCCGGGCCAATCCCGAGGTAATCCCCATAGCGCCAATAGATCAGGTTATGTCGTGACTGGGCCCCATCGCGTGCGTGATTTGACACTTCATAAGCAGGCATCCCTGCAGCGCCACATACATCCTGTGTGAGGTCAAACATATCAGCGCCAAGGTCATCATCAGGAAGGCCGCGAAGCTTTCCAACGGCATAGCGATCGCCGAATGCTGTGCCGTCCTCCACAGTCAATTGATACAAAGAAAGATGATCTATTGATAAGGTTAGAGCCTGATTCAGCTCTGCTTTCCATTCCTCAAGGGTCTGGTTCTGACGTGCATAGATCAGGTCGAAACTCACCCGTTCAAATGTATTTCGCGCAATATCAAAAGCAGCTAGCGCCTCGTTCACGGAATGGATGCGACCAAGGCGTTTGAGGTCAATATCGTTCAAAGCCTGAATACCCATCGAGATTCTTGAGACACCACCGTCGCGGTATGCTTTGAACCGGCCTGCCTCCACCGATCCTGGATTGGCCTCGAGCGTGATTTCAAGATCATTTGCGGTAGGCCAAAGTTTCTTTATTTCGGCAATTACAGCCGCGACTGTATCGGGGTTCATCAAGCTTGGTGTGCCGCCCCCAAAAAAGACGGAAGTTACGGTACGACCCCGTGTATCGACAGCGCAGCGCTTTAGCTCGGCAAGATATGCAATTTTCCAAGCCGTCTGATCGATGCTACGCGACACATGACTGTTAAAATCACAATAGGGGCATTTGGCTTCGCAGAACGGCCAATGGATATAGATACCAAAACCGCCCTGACGCCAATCCTCGGTTAAAGATGGTTCACCGATCAAAGCATTGTGCCAAAAGCTTTTTGAGCGCGTCGGCACGGTGGCTCATGCTGTTCTTCTCATCATGGCTCATTTCAGCAAAGGTGCGTGTCTGGCCGATAGGCTGGAAAATCGGATCATACCCGTGCCCTGTCTCGCCGCGCATCGGCCAGACAAATGTGCCGTCTACAAATCCCTCGACAATTTCATCGTGTCCATCAGGCCACGCGAGCACCAACGTCGCGCAGAAACGGGCGGCACGGGGATGTGACGCATTCGCCTTCTCCAGTAGATCGTGGGTCTTGTGCATCGCCATGACAAAGTCGCGGCCATTTGGGGTTTCGGCCCAATCGGCAGTATAAACGCCGGGCGCATTATCCAATGCGGCGACCTGAATACCGCTGTCATCGGCGAGGGCGGGGAGGCCTGTGGCCTTGACTGCGGCATGCGCTTTGATCCGTGCATTGCCGATGAATGTGTCTTCGGTTTCTTCTGGCTCTTCGAGGTTAAGCTCTTTTGCGCCGACAACAGTGATACCAAGCGGTGCAAACAGCTCCTGCATCTCCTCAAGCTTTCCCGCGTTGTGGGTTGCGATCAGGATGCGATCCCCTTCAAACTTACGGCTCATGCGCAGGCTGCTTTCTGGATCGCAGTCAGTTCAGCAACGCCTTTTTCGGCCAAGTCGATAAGTTCGTTCATCTGGGTGCGGGTATAGGTGGAGCCTTCGGCGCTCATCTGGACTTCGATCATCTGGCCGCTCTCGGTCATGATAAAATTGCCATCGACGCCCGCTTCGGAATCTTCGGGATAGTCGAGGTCAAGGACAGGCTGACCTGCGTAAATGCCACAGCTGATTGCAGCAACGGGATCAAGCATCGGATCGCTAATCACATCGCCCGCTTTCATCAGCTTGTTCACCGCCAAACGCAGCGCAATCCAACCGCCCGTGATTGAGGCGCAGCGCGTGCCGCCATCGGCCTGAAGCACATCGCAATCGACAGTAATCTGACGTTCGCCCAAGGCAACGCGGTCAACACCTGCGCGCAGGGACCGCCCGATCAGGCGTTGGATTTCAACGGTACGTCCACCCTGCTTACCTGCCGCAGCTTCACGCCGCATCCGTGTGTTGGTCGCGCGGGGCAGCATGCCATATTCCGCCGTGACCCAGCCAAGGCCGGAACCTTTGATAAACGAGGGGACGCGCGGTTCAATCGACGCAGTACAAAGCACATGGGTATCGCCCATCTTGATTAGCGCGGAGCCTTCGGCGTGTTTGGTAAAGCCTACTTCAACCGAGACTTCGCGCATTTCGTCAAGTTTCCGACCGGATGGGCGCATGGGATATTCCTTTTGTTTGATTTAGCTATCGAGATACCTCTGGGTCCCTTGCAGATGCAACCCCCGCACCCTTAATGTGACGGTATGACAGACACCTCTGGCCTTTTGCAGGAAATGAATGATCGCTCGCGCGAAGTGTTTCGCCGCGTGGTCGAGGGATATCTGGCGAACGGTGATCCAGTCGGGTCCCGAACGCTCACCCGCGACTTCTCTGAAAAGGTGAGTGCAGCGACGATCCGCAATGTGATGCAGGATCTGGAGTATCTCGGCCTTCTCGACAGTCCCCATGCCAGCGCGGGGCGTGTGCCGACGCAAATGGGCTTGCGGATGTTTGTGGATGGACTGCTCGAAGTTGGAAATCCCGACGTAGGCGACCGCGCTCAAATTGATGCAACTATGGGACGGAACGAGGATGACGTGACAGGCATACTTGATCGCCTTGGCACCGCATTGTCTGGTGTGACCCAAGGGGCGTCCTTGGTTCTCGCGCCCAAGCATGAAGCACCAATCAAGCATATTGAATTTGTATCGCTGTCCCATGACCGTGCGTTGGCGGTTCTGGTGTTCTCGGACGGTCATGTCGAGAACAGGCTGTTCACGCCACCACATGGTCAAACACCCAGCTCGATGCGGGAGGCGGCGAACTTTTTGAATTCGCTCGTCGAAGGCAAAACCCTGAGCGAGCTTCAGCGCACCATTAAGACCGAGATGAAGAAGAGGCGTGAGGAAATTGATACCCTTGCTGCCGAGCTGGTGGAAAGCGGTCTTGTCATCTGGGAGAGCGGTGAGGACCAGCCAGAGCGGCTTATCGTTCGGGGACGCGCAAATCTACTGACTGGCAGCGGTGAAGCGCAGGATCTTGAGAAGGTGCGCAGCCTGTTCGACGACCTTGAGCGCAAGCGTGATATAGCTGATTTCCTCGAATTGGCCGAAGATGGCGATGGTGTGCGCATTTTTATTGGCTCTGAGAACAAACTTTTCTCACTTTCGGGTTCCTCTTTGGTGGTTTCCCCATATATGAACTCTGATCGTAAGATCATCGGTGCTGTGGGCGTTATTGGACCCACGCGCCTAAACTATGGACGTATCGTGCCGATTGTGAACTACACGGCGCAACTGGTCGGGAAGCTGATTTCCGACCGGAGTTAGAGGTGAAAAATGGCAGACCCGAACGATTTTCTGGATGATCCCGAAGCCGCAGAAGCAGAGGCCTATGCAGACGAAATGGAAGAAATTGACGAGGCCGAACTGGCTCTCGAAGAGATTATTGCTGAACGTGATCAATACAAAGATCGCTTTACCCGTGCGCTCGCCGATGCCGAGAATGCGCGTAAGCGATCGGATAAGGATCGACGTGAAGCAGAAAACTACGGCGGCTCAAAGCTCGCGCGTGATATGTTGTCTGTCTATGACAATATGAAGCGTGCGCTGGAAGCCGCTACAGAGGAGCAGCGCGCTGTTTCAGGTCCGCTTCTTGAAGGGATCGATCTTACAATGCGAGAGCTTCTTTCGGTTTTCAAAAAACACGGGATCGTATCGGTAACGCCAGAAGTCGGCGACCGCTTTGACCCGAAGGTACATCAGGCCATGTTCGAGGCTCCTGTGCCAGACACCAAAGCAGGCGATATCATTCAGGTCGCAGCCGAAGGCTTCATGCTGCACGACCGCTTGCTGCGTCCTGCACAGGTTGGTGTATCCTCTACACCAGGTTGAGAAGTTTGAAAGTTAATATGTGAGGGAGGCGGTCAGGTTTTGGCCGCCTCTTTCAGTTTATAGATCAAGTCGAGCGCCTCGCGTGGCGTAAGCTCGTCCGGCATGATCTCATTCATCATGCTATCGAGCGCCGAGGCTTTTTGTGGCGCTGGTGGGGGTGTAGGCGTTGTGGCAAACAATGGCAGATCGTCGATCAACGTTTTTTGCGTCGCACCGCCTTCACGTTCACCCTTTTCCAACGCCTCAAGGACAACCCGTGCGCGGGCGATAACCGCAGGAGGAAGACCGGCAAGTTGTGCCACCTGAACACCATAAGACCGATCCGCCGCGCCCTTTTTTACTTCATGCAGGAAGATAACTTCGCCTTCCCATTCCTTGACTATGACGGTTGCATTATCGACACCGTCCAGTTTTCCGGCCAGTGCTGTCATCTCGTGATAATGGGTGGCGAACAATGCGCGCGCACGGTTCACGTCGTGCAGATGCTCAAGCGTGGCCCATGCGATAGACAGGCCATCATAGGTCGCCGTGCCGCGCCCGATCTCGTCAAGGATCACCAGCGCGCGATCGTCCGCTTGGTTCAGGATTGCGGCAGTCTCTACCATCTCAACCATAAAGGTCGAGCGACCCCGTGCCAGATCATCGGACGCGCCAACACGGCTGAACAGTTGGCTCACCAATCCGATGTGGGCGGCGCGTGCGGGAACGTAACTCCCCATCTGGGCGATCAGCGCCATAAGCGCATTTTGCCGGAGGTAGGTCGATTTACCCGCCATGTTTGGACCCGTCAGCAACCAGATTGCCGCATCGGTGTCAGCGCTGAGGTTACAATCGTTGGCTACGAACTGTGCCCCCGACTGTTGCGCCAGCGCGCGTTCGACAACAGGATGGCGACCGCCCTGAATATCGAATGCGCGGGAATTGTCGACAACTGGTTTTACCCAGTTCTCTGATTGCGCCAGATCGGCAAGTGCTGCAGCCAGATCAAGCTCGGCCAGCGCAGCAGAGGTTGCTCCGATCTCGCCAGACTTTGCCAAAATTGCTTCTCTAAGGCTTGCGTAGAGATGTTTTTCCAACTCCACGGCATGATTGCCTGCGTTGAGAATTTTTGTTTCAAGTTCTGACAATTCCACAGTGGTGAAACGCACCTGATTGGCTGTTGTCTGGCGGTGGATGAATTTGTCGGACAGAGGGGGCGAGAGCATCTTTTCCGCATGGGTGGATGTCGTCTCGATAAAGTAGCCCAGTACGTTGTTGTGTTTGATTTTTAGAGCCGAAATGCCCGTATCAGTAACGAATTGCGCCTGCATCTTTGCAACGATACTCCGCCCTTCATCGCGAAGCTGGCGCACCTCATCAAGTTCCTCGCGGTACCCTTGCGCGATAAAACCACCGTCGCGCACAAGCAGCGGCGGCTCTGCGATCAAAGCTTCATCCAGAAGATCGACAAGTTCATCGTGTCCAGCAAGATTGCTAACAGCATCTTTCAAGAGTGGGGGAAAATCAAGAGCGTAAAGCGTTTGATTAAAGTATGCCGCTTCAGACAATCCATTGCGGATCGCGGCGAGGTCCCTTGGACCACCGCGATCAAGCGAAAGACGTGAAAGTGCGCGTTCAAGGTCGGGAACCGAACGTAACCGATCCCGAATATCCTGAGCCACCCGAGGACTATTTACCGCAAAATCGACGGCTTCCAATCGGGCATGAATCGTCTCTAACACCCGCGAAGGGCTCGAAATCCGACGTTCCAACAGCCGAGCACCAGAGGCGGTGACGGTTCTATCCATCACAGCGAGAAGAGTTCCGGACCGCCCGCCTGACAGTGAGTGAGTGAGCTCCAGATTGCGGCGGGTTGCAGCATCAATTTGAATTGTCCGCGCTTCGGCTTCTTTCACGGGTTTGCGCAGCAGCGGTAAATTGCCCTTCTGGGTCATATCCAGATATTCGATCAGGGCACCCATTGCTGACACTTCTGCGCGCTCAAAGCTGCCGAAGGCATCCAGCGAGGTTACACCAAACAGCGTGCATAGACGCGCCTCCGCACCCGTGCTGTCAAAACTCGCCCGTGCGAGCGAGGTCAGCGACAAGCCAAACTCGGCCTCAAGCTCGCGATGCTCAGACTCTTTTCCTTCCGCAATCAAAAGCTCGGATGGGGCAAGGCGCGCAAGCTCTGGCCCGAGGCGAACCAGCGGGACAGTCATCACATGAAACGCGCCTGTCGAAATATCGACCCACGCAAGCGCATGGCTATCGCGTACTTCGGCAAAAGCGGCGAGGTAATTGTGCCGCCGCGCCTCCAGCAGCGATTCCTCGGTCAAAGTACCAGGCGTGACCAGCCTAACGACATCGCGTTTGACGACTGATTTATTGCCGCGTTTCTTGGCTTCGGCAGGGGTTTCAAGCTGCTCGCCCACGGCGACGCGAAACCCCTTTCGGATCAGGGTGAGGAGATATCCTTCGGCGGCATGGACAGGGACGCCGCACATCGGGATGTCATTGCCATCATGTTTGCCGCGTTTGGTCAGCGCAATATCAAGCGCTTCTGCTGCCGCAACAGCGTCATCGAAAAACAACTCATAAAAATCACCCATTCGGTAAAAAAGGAGCGCGTCCGGATAGCCGGATTTGATCTCCAGATACTGGGCCATCATTGGTGTTACTGTGGCGGTGTTCATATGCTTCCCCCTCGCATCCTACGTCCTTACAAAACCATAGCTAAGGAGGGAAGGGGGCCAACCTGATGGACGGGTGCAATGAATGTGCTAGAACAAAGATCAATTCTCCCGATAGACGTTGAAACCTGTGCGCAACAAGATTGACCTTTCCGCAGATCCAGAAGCGCTGTTCCTCAATCCATGGCAGGATGAGGGCCTCAAACTGCTTGAGCGGCCCAAGTTTTTCTGGCGCACCATTCCGTCTGCGACCATTGTAGGCTTCGCTGTGAGCGCACATCCCACGATCAATGAAAAAATCCGATCCTTTATCGGGAGCGTTGATCGCCATAAGCGGTTCAAGCGTGCGGTCGAAATCAATGCAGTGACGGCAGTGATCGAGCACGCCAGTTTCCGCAAATCCCATGTTTTGGCGGGGGGTAAGCTTGTGCTGTCTGGGGCATCGGCGACGCGGCTGCTCAATGGTTTCCGGTTGGAGAATGATACCGAGGAAGTCCCGTCAATCGACACCCTCAACACCTATCTCTTAAAATGCCGCAAAGGGAATGAAGGTCGGCGAATTGGTGAAGAAAAGACTCTTGTAGAATCTGATCTGGATTTTGCGATCGAATGCCGGAACACATTTAATTACTATCATTTCATAACGGAATCCCTGAGCCAGCTATGCGTGCTGGATGATGTCGGGTTTCAGGGGAACATTTATTTCCACTATCCAAATCAGGAAGAAAAACACCGTGGGTTTGCGGATGCCTTTGTTGATGCACTGTTCCCTGAATTTTCCGGACGTGTGTTTTTTGAGCGCTCACCAAAGGACTATGACCTTGTCTTGACCGCATACAATTTCATCGGTGGTGTCTGCCAGTTGCCAGAAGCCGATCTGGAAAAGCTGGCGGATATCGCGCCCGAAGGGCATGTCTTTGGCAGTGTCGAGTTTTTGCCTATCCTTGCGATGAACGCAGTGGGCACCCCTTTGCTGGCATTGAGAGAGCGCGCCCTGAAAGCGATAGAGGGTCGCGATTTTGGGTATTTGCCAAAAAGGTTTTTTGTTGGCCGTGGAAGCGGGCAAAGCAGGGAGCGGCCATTGGCGGGGCAAGACCTTTTGCTGGAGCACTTGCAGCGCTTCGGTTTTGAGTATGTCTTCTTTGAAGACCTTGAGCCGTTGGAGCAAATCGCACTGATGGCGCAAGCAGAAGTTATGATCTCTATTCACGGGGCGGGTTTTACAAATATGCTGTTCGCCAATCCTGACGCTTATGTGATCGAGTTGGGGACCTTGCAAATGGCCAAAACGCGCTGGGCTGATTTCTGGCCGCTCGCGCATGCTAGTGGGTGTCGCTATCTCAATTTCCTTGCCGATTTTAATAGTGACGACACTTTGGTTGAGCCACGGTTCAAAACAGACGGGATTGTGCCGACGGCGGTTTCCGATTTTGGCGCGGCCCAAGTCATCTCGTTTGTTGTGACGTTACTTGGGCAAATACCCACCATGCCCGATCCAAAAAGCCTGCATGTTTTGGGTGACCGTGTTCTCAAGGCAGGTGCCGCTGATCGTGCGTTGGACCTTTTGGCCCACCATGAGGCGATGGTTACACCTAATCTGGATTTGTGCATCCTGTGTGCGGATTGCCACAAGGCGTTGGACCAGCCGAAATCAGAACTTATTGCGCTTGAGCAGGCGTTCAAAGCTGACCAAAAGCGGTGGCAAACACTGATCCGAATTATTTGGTGTGCCAATCGATGTGAGCGTGCCTAAGTTATTCGCTGGGCCTTATGCCGTCTTCAAGCAGATTTTCCTGAACGCCACGCTGCATTTTTTTCAAACCATGACTGGCTTAGGTTTTTCGCCTGATTGTGTGCAGACACTGCGGCAGCTATGAGTGGTGAAACAAAAATTGAGAGTGCCAAAGCTGTGATCAAAAACAAAGTAACATCCGAAGAGGCGCTTGCCTTTCACCTTGAGCCAACACCCGGCAAGTTCGAAATAACCGCCACGGTTCCCATGGCGACCCAGCGCGATTTGTCGCTTGCCTATTCGCCGGGTGTTGCGGTTCCATGTGAAGCAATCGCCGCTGATCCGCAGCTGGCGTATGACTACACTAATAAGGGAAACCTCGTTGCCGTGATTTCGAACGGGACGGCGGTTCTGGGTCTTGGAAACCTTGGCGCGCTCGCCTCCAAGCCGGTGATGGAGGGTAAGGCGGTTTTGTTCAAACGGTTCGCGGACGTGAACTCCATCGACATCGAGTTGGACACCGAAGACACCGAAGCCTTCATCAACGCAGTCAAGCTGATGGGGCCGACATTTGGGGGCATCAACCTCGAAGATATCAAAGCGCCTGAATGCTTCATCATTGAGCAGCGCCTCAAGGAAGAAATGGACATCCCCGTCTTTCACGATGACCAGCACGGCACTGCTGTCATCTGTGCGGCGGGCTTGCTCAATGCGTTAAAGATTTCGGGAAAAAAAATTGAAGATGTACGCATTGTTCTGAACGGGGCGGGGGCGGCGGGGATTGCCTGCCTTGAGCTGCTCAAGGCGATGGGTGCGCGGCACAACAACTGTATCATGTGCGACACCAAGGGCGTGATTTATCAAGGCCGTACCGAGGGTATGAACCAGTGGAAATCGGCCCATGCCGCCACCACTGAGGCACGCAGCCTTGCGGATGCGATGGACGGTGCGGATGTGTTCCTTGGTGTGTCGGTCAAAGGGGCTGTAACGCCTGAGATGGTTGCCAGCATGGCGGACTATCCTGTGATCTTTGCCATGGCGAACCCTGATCCCGAGATTACGCCAGAAGAGGCGCACGCCGTACGGGCTGATGCCATCGTTGCCACAGGGCGCAGCGATTACCCGAATCAGGTGAACAACGTGCTCGGCTTTCCCTATCTGTTCCGCGGCGCGCTCGATATCAATGCACGCGCGATCAATGACGAGATGAAGATCGCCTGCGCCCATGCCCTTGCCCAGCTTGCACGCGAAGACGTGCCAGACGAAGTGGCGTTGGCCTATGGCAAGAACCTCAGCTTTGGCCGTGATTACATTATTCCCACGCCCTTTGATCCGCGTTTGATTCACCGCATTCCGCCTGCTGTTGCAAAGGCGGGGATGGATACGGGTGCGGCACGCCGCCCTATCATTGATATGGATGCCTATGAGCAAAGCCTGAAATCCCGTCTTGATCCCACCGCCAACGTGATGCGCGGTATCAATGCCCGTGCGCGGAGCAATCAGGCGCGCATGATCTTCGCCGAAGGGGACGATCCCAAAGTGCTGCGTGCTGCGGTTATGTACCAGCGGCAAGGTTTGGGAAAAGCATTGGTTGTTGGCCGTGCAGATGATGTGAAGGCAAAGCTAATCGCTGCCGGTCTGGATGATGCTACCCGTGAACTGGAGGTGGTCAACGCGGGCAATACCCAGCATTTGGATATGTATAAATCCTTCCTCTACAAACGCCTTCAGCGGCGGGGTTTTGACAACAAGGACATTCACCGCCTTGCTGCAACGGACCGCCATGTGTTTGCGTCCTTGATGCTTGCCCATGGGCACGGCGACGGTTTGGTGACAGGTGCGACCCGTAAATCGGCGCATGTTCTGGACCGGATTAACCATGTGTTTGACGCCAACGCCAAAGCGGGTGCCGCTGGCATCACTGCTGTTTTGCACAAAGGGCGCATTATTCTTATCGGTGACACCCTTGTTCACGAGTGGCCAGAAGCCGAGGACCTCGCCAATATCGCGGAAAGCGGTGCGCGTGTGGCGCGACATCTGGGGCTGGAGCCACGGGTCGCCTTCGTTAGTTTCTCGACCTTCGGTTATCCCGTATCGGAGCGGGCAGAAAAGATGCACCTTGCGCCCGATGTACTTGATGCGCGGGGTGTGGATTTCGAGTATGAGGGTGAGATGACTGTTGATGTGGCCCTCAACGTTGAGAGCCAGAAGAAATATCCATTCTCCCGTTTGACAGGTCCTGCGAATATCCTTGTTGTGCCTGCACGTCACTCGGCCAGTATTTCGGTCAAGCTGATGCAGGAGATGGCAGGGGCGACGGTAATCGGACCGATCCTGACGGGCCTTGATCAGTCGATCCAGATCGCTTCATCGACCTCAACTACAAACGATATTCTGAACATGGCAATTCTTGCGGCGTCCAAGGTGGGCGGATGATCTGGAACCTCGGCTCGATTAACATCGATAACTTTTACGAGGTTCCCCATTTGCCTGCTGCTGGCGAAACGCTGGCGGCGCTCAGCTACGGGTTCGGACTTGGCGGAAAGGGTGCCAATATGTCGGTTGCTGCGGCCCGTGCTGCGGCGCGCGTCTCGCATATTGGTGCGATCGGTGCGGATGGGCGTTGGACCCGTGACAGGTTGATGGAATACGGGGTCGACGTACCACATATTGCCCAGATCGAAGCGCCAACAGGTCATGCGAATATCGTCATCGACCGCGCGGGTGAGAACAGCATCGTCCTGTTCCAAGGGGCGAATGTACAACTGACTGAAGCGATTATTGGCGCGGCCTTGTCCGAAGCATCGCATAAAGATTTCCTGCTCATGCAGAATGAAACCAACGGTCAGGAATATGCGGCCGCCACGGCAAAATCATTGGGCTTGCGTGTTGCTTATGCGGCAGCACCCTTTGACGCTGCTGCGATTGAGCGTTTGACGGGGCGTATTGATCTGCTTGTCCTCAATGAGGTTGAGGCGGCACAGTTGGAGAGTGCTACGGAAAAGTCGGCCGCGTCGCTGGGCATTGCAGATGTTGTGGTTACCTTGGGGGCCAAAGGGTGCAAATGGGTCTCTAACAAAGGGGAAATGCACTTTGACGCCTACCCTGCGGATGCTGTGGATACCACGGGTGCAGGTGATACTTTCACTGGATATCTGATCGCGGGTCTGGATCGCGGAATGGAGATGGAAGTTGCGATTGATCTCGCGCTTAAAGCAGGGGCGCTGATGGTTATGCGGCGGGGCACCGCCGATGTGATACCGGATCTCAAAGAAATTCAGGACCGTTTCGGGATTTAACCTAAACACTGTCATGTCAAAATTGACCCAAAGGATATGAAGATGCGAATCGCAATGTGGTCTGGCCCCCGTAACCTGAGCACGGCGATGATGTATGCCTTTGGGGCGCGTGATGATTTTGCCGTGATGGATGAGCCATTTTATGCGGCCTATCTTGCAGCCTCGGGTGCGGACCACCCCATGACGGCTGAAATAATTGCAGCGCATGAGAGCGACCCGCATCGTATCGCAGAAACCTGCAAGAGGGATGGCACACCGCACATCTATATGAAGCACATGCCCCATCATATGCTGCCCGATTTCCCATTGGACTGGGCCAGCGATTGCGTGAATGTGCACCTGATCCGACACCCCGCGCGGGTCATTGCAAGCTATGCTGCCAAACGCGAAGCGCCCACATTGGAAGACATCGGATTTGTTCAGCAAACTGAGCTCTACAACAAGCTGGGTGGCATAGTAATCGACAGCACGGATATCCGTGCGCAGCCCGAGGTGATGCTGCGCGCGTTATGTAAATCGATTGATTTGCCGTTTGATCCTGCGATGCTCAACTGGCCTGCAGGACCAAGATTGGAAGATGGCATTTGGGCGCAACACTGGTATGGGGCCGTGCACGAAAGCACTGGAATTGCAGGGGCAGAGGGGCCGTTGCCCGAGGTGCCGCAAACGCTCAAACCGGTATTGGATGCGGCACTCCCATACTACTCAGGGTTACATCAGCTCCGCATTTCCCCGTGATTGCATAAATTCCGCTGTTAAATGTTCAGCGTTCTTAAACAGTATCTATGCGAATACGGTTGTGTAGCCGGTTTCCGGTATGGGTAACGAATAGGCGACCCAGGCTCTCTCAGTCTGGGTCGTTCGTTTTTTAAGTTCTAAGACGATGCCAGAATGGCATGTCTTTACTTCATCCGCTTGTCACGTGCCGCCAGAAGCTTGAGGCGCAGTGCGTTAAGCTGTATAAACCCTGCTGCATCTTTCTGGTCATAGGTGCCGGCATCATCTTCAAACGTAACATGCGCTTCGGAATAAAGGCTGTAATCGGACCAACGGCCAACTGTGCGCACGTGCCCTTTATAGAGCTTCAGGCGAACGGTTCCCGTCACATGAGTCTGGCTGGCGTCAATGGCGGCTTGCAGCATTGTGCGTTCTGGCGAGAACCAGAAACCGTTGTAAATCAACTCGGCGTATTGCGGCATCAGCTGGTCTTTGAGGTGCATCGCGCCACGGTCCAATGTGATCGATTCGATTGCACGGTGCGCTTCAAGCAGTAACGTGCCGCCAGGTGTCTCATAGATACCGCGTGATTTCATACCGACAAAGCGGCCTTCAACCAGATCAAGACGCCCGCAACCATGTTTGCCGCCCAACTCGTTCAGCTTGGTCAGCACTTCGGCTGGGGACAGCTTTTCACCGTTCACAGACACCGCATCACCGCCCTCAAAGCCGACTTCGATATATTCAGGCTCGTTTGGTGCATCTTCGGGGGCGACAGTGCGCTGGTAGACATACTCTGGCGCCTCGATAGCGGGATCTTCCAGAACTTTGCCCTCAGAGGAGGTGTGCAGAAGGTTCGCGTCAACCGAAAAGGGCGCTTCGCCGCGTTTGTCTTTTGCAACGGGGATCTGGTTCTGTTCGGCGAACTCAAGCAACTTGGTGCGGCTGGTCAAATCCCACTCGCGCCATGGGGCAATCACTTTGATGTTCGGGTCGAGGGCATAGGCCGCCAGCTCAAACCGAACCTGATCGTTGCCTTTGCCTGTTGCACCGTGGGCCACAGCATCAGCACCTGTCTCATGGGCAATTTCGACCAGACGTTTGGAGATCAGCGGACGCGCGATGGATGTGCCGAGCAGGTATAGACCCTCATACACTGCATTGGCGCGGAACATCGGGAAGACGAAATCACGTACAAACTCTTCACGGACATCTTCGATGTAAATCTCGGAGGCACCCATCATCTCGGCTTTTGCGCGGGCGGGCTCCAACTCTTCGCCCTGACCCAGATCGGCGGTGAAGGTGACAACCTCACACCCGTACTCGGTCTGGAGCCATTTGAGGATGATCGAGGTATCGAGGCCACCGGAGTAGGCGAGCACAACTTTTTTGGGTGCAGACATGATCTCTTCCTTTGTCGCGTTTCGCGGGTGGCGTATCGGGTTTCGCGCCGTACAGCAAGTGAGATGGCTTTATTGACGGGGGTGTTCTGGGGTCCTATCCAAGACTGGCGCAATACAAGGGCCGCAGCATATGAGCGATGATTTCCAAATGGGCGCAATTGCCGCCACCCGCGCTATGCGTGCGGTGTTTCCCGCGACGCCACTCCTGAAGAACGAACATCTGTCAGAGCGGTATGGCGCAGAGATTTATCTCAAGCGTGAAGACCTCAGCCCCGTGCGCTCCTACAAGCTGCGCGGTGCGTTCAACGCCATGCGCAAACTGATTCCAGAGCATCAGGTGTTTGTTTGCGCTTCGGCGGGCAATCATGCACAGGGTGCTGCGTTTATGTGCAGCCATTTTGGCGTGCGCGGCGTCATCTTTATGCCCATCACCACGCCCCAGCAGAAAATTCAAAAGACCAAGATGTTCGGGGGTGCGAATATAGAAGTACGCCTTGTCGGCGACTATTTCGATCAGACACTCAGGTCGGCGCAATCATTTTGTACAGATGAGGGTGCGTATTTTCTCTCACCCTTTGATGATGACAACGTGATCGAGGGGCAAGCCTCGGTTGCGGTCGAGATTGAGGACCAGTTCGGCGGCGTTCCTGACCATATCATCCTGCCTGTCGGGGGCGGTGGCCTGTCTGCGGGGACGCGCGCGTTTTTTGGTGACCGATGCACCTATACTTATGTCGAGCCGACGGGTGCACCGAGCCTCGGGCGTGCCTTGGAAGAGGGTGCGCCGATTGATGTATCGCCGATCAACAGTTTCGTTGACGGCGCAGCGGTTGCCAAAATTGGTGTGCGGACCTTCGAGAAACTGAAGGGTGCGAAACGGTCTGATGTTGTTCACCTCACCGAAGACCGCATCTGCGTGAGCATCATTGAGATGCTGAATGTTGAGGGGATCGTATTGGAACCTGCGGGTGCCCTGAGCATTGAGGCGCTGGGCGAAGTCGCAGACCACATCAAAGGCAAGACGGTTGTCTGTGTTACCTCTGGTGGTAACTTTGATTTTGAACGGTTGCCCGAAGTGAAGGAGCGTGCGCAGCGCTACTCTGGCCTCAAGAAGTACTTTATCCTCCGCATGCCTCAGCGCCCTGGTGCGCTCAAAGAGTTCCTGAACATCCTTGGCCCTGATGATGATATTTGTCGCTTTGAGTATCTCAAAAAATCCGCACGTAACTTTGGCTCGGTTCTGATTGGTATCGAAACGCTGAATCCTGATACTTTTCCTCGCTTTCTTGCCCAACTTGATGACGCAGGGTTTACCTATACAGATATCACCAATGATGAGACGCTTGCCCAATTCGTGATTTAGGGGAGCGCTATGGATATCTCGGGCAAGTCGATCGTTGTGACAGGCGGAGCAAGTGGCATCGGTGCCGCGCTTGTAAGACAAGCGGCAGAGGCGGGTGGAAAAATATGCATCGCTGACCTCAACATTGATGCGGCAAATGCTCTGGCGCAGGAGGTTGGCGGTATCGCAGTCGCCTGTGATGTGACCCAGGAGGCGCAGATCATCTCGGCAATCCAAGCGGCCGAAGCGGCGCATGGTCCTGTCGATATATTTGTCTCGAACGCTGGTTTGGGGCGGGGTGATCCATCGCATGCTGCCTCGGCTCCTGATGCAGATTGGATGCTGAACTGGAACGTGCATGTCATGGCGCATGTCTGGGCTGCACGTGCGCTGCTGCCTGCTATGATCGAACGTGGATCGGGGCATTTTGTGAACGTGGCCTCCGCCGCTGGCCTTCTCAATCAAATCGGGGATGCCGCTTATTCCGCGACCAAACACGCCGCAGTGAGCTTTGCCGAGTCGCTTTTGATTACACATGGTGGAGATGGTATCGGCGTTTCTGTTGTTTGCCCTCAATACGTCGCAACACCCCTTTTGGGTCTGGGCGACAGCGACGCGCAGGGAAATTTGCTGACGGCAGCGGACGTAGCCAAATCGGTTTGGCAGGGCGTTGCTGACGGAACTTTTGTCATCATGCCTCACCCTGATGTGGCAAAATATAACGCCCTTCGGGGGTATGATCCGTCACGCTGGATCAAGGGGATGCAGATGCTACGGGCCAAAGCGATTTCCGAGTACGGCGGCATCAGTGTGCAAAATTTCTATAAACTGCTTTAGATGTTTTCAGGATTTTTCAGTCCGTTGAAAAAAGCATCCCTGCTGCTGTCATAGCAAGAGAGGATGGGAGGCAGATCAATCTCGACTGCCTTTCCCTCCGCTGCGAGGGTTTCACCAGTCTGGCACAGGGCGGAAAACTCCGTTAAGCTAAGATTGAGCGCGCTGCCCTTCAGGGCATGCAGGTCCTCACCAAGTGTTTGAATTTCGGGAGCGGTGCCCAGGCGGTCGACCATTTCGGAAACTTCGTCGATAAAAATTTCGACGATGTCGTCAAAATCCTCCTCCCCAACTTCGTCACGCAAGGTTTTGATCCGCGTCCAGTCAATCATCCTGAGCCTCCTCATTACCCGAAGGACCATAAGAAGAACTCGTTAAAAGTTTGTGAGGAGATGGCTTCACCGTCTGTTAAGATCGGGCCGCTATTTGTGACGTCACGTTCAAATAGCGAAAGCACCATGTCCTCAACGCCACCCAGCCCCCTCCCGCTTTCTGCGCTGCCTCATGCCGGGGCGATCCGCCGCGTTCTGGTGGTTGACGATAGCAAGTTACAGCGAAAATTGTTGAGCGTTGCCCTCAAGAAGTGGGGGTTTGAGGTGACAGAAGCAGAAGGCGGCGAAGAGGCGCTTGGCCTTGCTGCGCAAAATCGTCCCGACCTTGTGCTGAGTGATTGGATGATGCCGGGCATGTCCGGTCTTGAGCTGTGTCAGCGGTTTCGGGAATTGGACGGTGATGAATATACGTATTTCATTCTCCTGACCTCAAAAAGTGACAAGGAAGAAGTGGCGCGCGGATTGGACAGTGGCGCTGATGACTTCCTGAGTAAACCGGTCGATAACAACGAACTTCGAGCGCGCATCACCGCAGGTGAACGGCTGATCGAGATGCAGCGAAACATGGTGCAGGCAAACCGCGCCCTCAGCGAGACATTGGGCGAATTGCAGCAGTTGTACGACAATATCGATAGCGATCTTCAAGAAGCGAAAAAGCTCCAGAAATCCTTGGTTAAAGAGCGATTTCGCGCTTTGCCTGTCGGGGATTTGTCCCTGATGCTGCGATCATCAGGGCACGTGGGCGGTGATCTGGTCGGGTTTTTCGAGGCGGGGCAAAAGCATGTCGGCCTGTATGCCCTTGATGTGTCGGGCCATGGTATCAGCTCGGCACTTATGACTGCGCGGCTTGCCGGCTATCTTTCAAGCGCTGCACCAGACCAGAACGTTGCGCTTCATAAGAATATCACAGGAGAGTTTGTACCACGCGCGCCGGATGAGGTTGTTGCGGACCTTAAAAATCTGGTTCTGGATGAAATGGAGACAGAACACTATTTCACGCTTCTCATCGCTTTCGTCGAGCTTGAGACAGGTCACATGATACTCTCACAGGCTGGTCATCCGCATCCTGCGATTCAACGCGTTGGTGGTGAAATCGAGATGATCGGCACGGGTGGTTTTCCTGTCGGGCTGCTTTCAGGGGTGAGTTTTGAGAAGTTCGAACTGACACTGGCACGCAGGGACCGGATATTGATCCTGTCTGACGGCGTCACAGAATGTCCCGGACCAGACGGTACGATGCTGGACGAAGATGGTCTGATCTCACTGATGACTGATCTATCTGCGACACGTGGCCCTGCATTTCTGGAAGCGCTGATATGGCGGCTCACGGAGTTCAATGGGAGTGAGGATTTTCCTGATGATATCTCTGCGATCCTGTTCGAATATCAGGGTCTTGAGGCGACATAGGCGGCCATAAACATACGGTCCCCCTCATTGCCCAGCGATGCAATTGCATCATCAGCATCAAGGACCAGTGTCTCATGGTTTGGTTCTGTCGGAGGGTGTATTTGCCGCACTGGTCGCGCCACATAAATATGGCACAGTTTTTCCGCCCACATGTCATAGTCGGGCATGAACACAAATCGGCGAAAAGCACCAAGGCGTCGGGGCTGACCAATGGACCAGCCAATCTCTTCGCGCACTTCACGGTAGAGCGCTTGCAGCGGGCTTTCCCCGGGATCTATTCCGCCACCGGGCAGTTGGAATTCAATCGGTTCAGTCATACTCGCGGTGAGCAGAAACCGCCGTTTGAGCGGTAAAATTGCATAGGCGCCTGCACGTAATTTATACGTCTGACCCTCCTTTGGGGCCTCTCCAACACGTCTGATCATTGCAGCCCCCTTTTTGTCTTGGCTTGTCGGCCCTACATAGAAGCGGTATGCCAAGTGCTTCGCGGTAAGGATAGACGAAAATGACAGACGCAAACAACAGCGGGTGGGACGACACGGTTCTTCCTTTCCAGCTTGATAATTCCGACATTCGCGGGCGCATTGCACGTCTTGATACCGCGTTGGCAGGTATTCTGGAGCAGCATAATTACCCGCCTGTAGTTGAGGCGTTGGTAGCCGAAATGGCATTGCTCACTGCACTCATTGGCCAAACGATGAAATTGCGCTGGAAGCTACAGTTGCAAATACAGTCGGACGGGCCTGTTCGCATGATTGCAACGGACTATTACGGTCCGACCGACGAGGGCGCACCTGCCCGCATTCGTGCCTACGCGAGTTATGATGCAGATCGCCTCACTGATGGCGCCCCGATTGCGCAGGTTGGCAAGGGGTATTTCGCCGTGATGATTGATCAGGGCAAGGGAACTACTCCATACCAAGGTATCGCACCGCTGTCGCCCGAGAGCCTTTCAAAATCCGCTGAAGGGTATTTTGCCCAGTCTGAGCAATTGCCAACACGGTTTGAGCTTAGCTTTGGCAAGTCGACCACAGCAGATGCGCCAGAGCATTGGCGTGCAGGCGGTGTGATGCTCCAACATATGCCAAAAGCATCTCCTTTTGCCGCGCAAACGGAAGGAACGGGTGACATTCTTCAGCCGATAGATTTGCTTGGGGATGATGAAAAAGAAAACTGGAACCGCGTGAATATCTTGCTTGATACGGTGGATGATCTTGAGCTAATCGGCCCGACACTAGAGCCGTCTGATGTATTGCTGCGCCTCTTCCACGAAGAGCGCCCGCGTGTTTTTGACAAACAGCGTGTGCACTTTGGCTGCTCATGTTCCGAAGATCGCGTACGGCAAAGCCTGTCGATTTATTCCGCCAAAGATATCTCGACCATGACAACAGATGAGGGTCGCGTGACCGCTGACTGTCAGTTCTGCGGGGCGCATTATGACATTGATCCCCTTACCGTGGGTTTCGATGCCGAGAAGAATGCGTAGTACACTTGATCATTTCCGGACGGCATTGGCGCAAACTGGCGTCGGGTCGTCCGACTTTGACCTAAATCCTGATACTGTTTTACCAGTTGGGCGCATATTGCGTCCCGCAGGGGTGCTTGCGCCGATCATAGAAACGGATCAGGGCCTCAGCCTGTTGCTGACCAAACGTGCTGCAGCGCTCAAACACCATCCCGGGCAAATCGCCTTTCCTGGCGGGAAGCAGGACGAGGGCGATGTCGATGTCATCGCCGCGGCATTGCGTGAAGCCCATGAGGAAATCGGCCTGCCGCCTGACTGTGTTGAGGTATTGGGCGCTCTGCCGCCACATGAAACAGTGACGAGTTTTCATGTGACTCCTGTTATTGGCTTTGTGCATAAGCCGTTCACAATTTTACCAGAACCAGGTGAGGTGGATGAAGTTTTTGCCGTGCCGCTTGATCATGTGCTGAACCCCGACAACTATATCATTCAGTCGCGCCGCTGGCGTGGGCAGATGCGCCACTATTTCGTTGTCCCTTACGGGCCCTATTACATCTGGGGCGCGACTGCGCGTATGCTGCGGGCATGGACCGAGATTATTCAAAAATAACGGCTACTGATGCACCATGGCTTGGCGATTCATCTGCGCTGGCAGTCTGCGATGCCATCGCGCAGGGCGGCTACCAGATTTTCTTTGTTGGTGGATGTGTGCGCAACGCTCTTTTGGGCGCGCCTGTAAGTGATGTGGATATGTCGACCAACGCCACGCCCGAGCAGGTTATCTCGCTCACGCAGGCGGCTGGCCTCAAACCTGTCCCAACTGGAATTGACCACGGCACGATCACGGTTGTCGCAGATGGTATCGGCTATGAGGTGACCACCTTTCGCCGTGATGTCGAGACGGATGGCCGCCGTGCTGTTGTCGCGTTTTCGGATAATATTGCCGATGACGCCCGCCGCCGAGATTTTACGATGAACGCGCTTTATGCGGATGTGGAGGGAAATGTTATTGATCCCCTTGGCGGGCTGGCTGATCTGTGCGCGCGGCGCGTGCGGTTTATTGAAGATGCCGAACAGCGTATTCGCGAGGACTATCTCCGTGCTCTGCGATATTTCAGATTTCATGCGTGGTACGGAGATACCACTTGCGGGATGGACGCCGAGGCACTTGCAGCAATAGCATCAAATCTGGACGGATTAGAGACGCTTTCGGCAGAGCGTACCAGCGCCGAGGTTGGCAAACTTTTAAGCGCACCCGATCCCTCGACTGCCTTGGCTGCAATGGCTCAAACTGGCTTATTAGGGACTATATTGACTGGTTCCGATGTGCGCTTCGCATTGTTAATGATACACAGCGAAACCATCGCCAACATCGAGCCAAACTGGATTGGTCGGCTTGTCGCGCTGGGGGGTGAGGATGCCCTGAAGCAGTTGCGCCTCAGCAAAGTAGAGCAGCGGACATATGACGCGATAAAGGTGTCCGCTTTTGAGGATGTATCCCTTGCTGAAACGGCGTTTGAAAGCGGTGTAGATATTTCGACCCAAGCATATCTGATCCGTTGTGCAATTGCTGAAACGCTGCCTGATATGGACTATCTTGAGCGGCTTGCCTTTGCGGCCCGTCAGAAGTTTCCGGTCACTGCCACTGATCTTATGCCGAACTATCACGGGGCCGCGCTGGGCTTGCGCCTCTCTCGGTTGAAAAAGGCGTGGATCGCGTCAGATTTCAAGATGAGCAAGCAAGACCTGATTTCCCTATAAGCGCCTTAGCACAGCGTCATAAGACCCATCTATTTAAGGCTACGCGCATGTTTCGATTTTTTGAAAATTTGATAGACCCATACGTTGAGTATGAGCAGGAAGACCGCCCCCCGCAGGATTTTTGGTCATTCTTCAAAGGGTACAGCCAGCCGTTCAAAAAGGTTTTTGCGTTGACGGCATTCATGTCGATTGTCGTCGCTGCGATCGAGGTTGGTTTGATCTATTACATGGGTCGGATTGTAGATGTATTGGAGCAAGGCCCCGAAGAAATGTGGGCGCGCCACGGGACCGAGTTGATTATTGTGGCACTGTTCATCGTATTCCTGCGGCCAGTCTTTCAGGCGTTTGATGTCGCATTGATCAATAATGCGATCATGCCGAACTTTGGCACGTTGATCCGTTGGCGTGCGCACCGTCAGGTGCTTCGGCAATCTGTGGGTTGGTTCGAGAATGACTTTGCGGGGCGTATAGCCAACCGGATCATGCAAACCCCGCCAGCGGCGGGAGAGGTTGTGTTTCAGGCCTTTGATGCGATCTCTTTCTCTCTCGCTTATCTCATTGGTGCAGCGATCCTCCTCACCAACGCAGATCCGCGCCTGTTGATTCCTTTGGTGATGTGGTTCGCCGTCTATCTTGTGCTTTCGCGCTGGGCGATCAGGCGCATTGGTCCCGCGTCCAAGGCGGCATCGGACGCGCGCTCTGCCGTGACGGGGCGTGTCGTGGATGCTTATACAAATATCCACTCGGTCAAGATGTTCGCGCACCACGACCGCGAAGAGCTTTATGCCAAAGAGGCGATTGAAGAGGCGCGCCGTACCTTCCAGATCGAGCAGCGGATTTTCACGAAAATGGATTTCTCCCTCGTTCTACTCAATGGTCTGTTGATCGTCGGAGTTGTCGGCTGGGCGCTGGCGCTTTGGGTGCAGGGGGAGGCGAGTGTGGGGACAGTTGCCGCTGCTGCCACGCTGACACTTCGCCTCAATTCCATGACGGCTTGGATCATGTGGGCGCTTTCTGCCTTCTTTCGCCAGCTTGGCGTCGTGGCAGAGGGGATGGAGACGATTGCGCAGCCGATTACACTTGTCGATGCACCTGATGCAAAACCGCTTCAGGTCGCCGATGGACGGATCGAGATGTCGGGTTTGACCCATCGCTATGGGCGTGTTTCTGGCGGTTTGAATGCGATTGATTTGGTGATTGAACCAGGTCAAAAAATCGGCTTGATCGGCCGATCTGGTGCTGGGAAATCGACCCTACTCAGGCTTCTTTTGCGATTTTATGACGCAGAAGCGGGGCAGATCAGGATTGACGGACAAAATATCACAACCGTGACCCAAGACAGCCTGCGTCGCCAGATCGGAATGGTGCAACAAGACAGCGCGCTTCTCCACCGCTCGGTTATGGAGAATATCCGCTATGGTCGCCCCGACGCAACCGAGGCGGAGGCGATTGAAGCGGCACGGCAAGCCGAAGCGCATGAATTTATCGGTGAGCTTCAAGACCCCGAAGGGCGTACGGGATATGATAGCCGTGTGGGCGAGCGGGGTGTGAAGCTGTCAGGTGGTCAGCGTCAACGTGTGACTCTCGCACGGGTGATTTTAAAGGATGCGCCAATCCTGTTGCTCGACGAAGCGACCAGCGCGCTGGACAGTGAGGTAGAGGCAGCGATCCAGAAAACCCTCTATGGCATGATGGAGGGAAAGACCGTTATCGTTATCGCGCACCGCCTGTCCACCATCGCGCAGATGGACCGTATTCTGGTGCTGGACGAAGGGCGTATTGTCGAGGATGGCGACCATGACGCGCTTTTGGCGTCGGGTGGGCTATATTCACAGTTCTGGACGCGCCAATCGGGCGGGTTTTTGAAAACGGAAGATGATGAGACGTGAATATTGGAAACTGGATCAATGCATTTCGCCCCGCTGACGGGCCACCCCCTCAGATATTGGGCGCCTTCATGCGCTGGTGCTTGTCGGGTGCGTGGCCTGCGCTCTGGCTCGCCGCTGCGGTATCGGCATTGGCAGGCGCGTTGGAGGCGGGAACCGCCCTCATCCTTGGCTGGGTGGTTGATGCGACGGTCGCAAGTGGACCAGAGGCGTTTTTCGATGGAACCAATACCTTTGTGATTGTCGCTTCAATCGCCTTCTTTCTGCTGGCGCGGCCGCTGTTCTTTGGCCTGTCAGCGGCGACCAATGCGATTATCGTTCAGCCCAATGTGAACCCGCTTGTGCTCTCGCGGTTGCACCGCTGGTCGCTGGGTCAAAACGTCAGCTTCTTTGACGATGACTTTGCTGGCCGCATCGCGCAAAAGCAGATGCAAACCGCGCGGGCAGTCACTGATGTTGCCTCCGAAATGATCAATGTGGTGGCATTTGCGCTGGCATCACTTGTTGGGGCGGTGCTGTTGCTCGTTGCAATCAACCTGTGGGTTGCTGTCGGTTTGACTGTTTGGCTGGTGTTCTATTTTGCGCTGATCAATTGGTTTCTGCCGCGTATCCGGTCAAAGTCTGCGGCCCGGGCTGGGGCGCGATCCCTTGTGTCAGGGCAGGTGGTTGATACGATTACGAACATCAAAACAGTCAAACTTTTCGCTCATGACGACCATGAGGACCGCGCCGCCATTGATGCGATGCAGAGCTTTCGCAAGCGTGCGCTGGAGTTCGGTTATGTTTCAGCAGGCTTCCGTTTTGCGTTAATGAGTCTTGCGGGAATTTTGCCCGTTCTTCTTATCGGGGCGACTGTCTTATTGTGGCAACGCGGCATGGCCAGTGCGGGTGATATTGCGGCTGCTGGCGCTGTGTCTATCCGCATCGCGCAGATGACGGGCTGGGTCAGCTTCACGTTGATGGCGATTTATTCCAACGTTGGCGAGATCGAGGATGGCATGCGCACCCTCACGCCGCGCACGCGGCTTGAGGATGGTCACGACGCCGAGCCCTTGAACGCTTCACAGGGCGAAGTGCGAATTGAAGATCTCCATTTTGCCTATGGCCGTGAAGTAGGCGGGATCGAGGGCATTGATCTAACCATCCGTGCGGGCGAAAAACTGGGCGTTGTGGGTGCATCGGGGGCGGGTAAATCGACGCTGGTTGCTCTCATGCTCAGGCTCTACGAGGCGGAAAAGGGGCGAATCCTGATCGATGACCAAGACATTCGCGACGTGACTCAAGAAAGTTTGCGCCGCTCCATCGCAATGGTCACGCAGGAAACAGCCATGTTCAACCGCTCCGCGCGGGAGAATATCTTATATGGGCGTCCCGATGCCTCTGAGCCAGATATGATTGCGGCTGCGAAAAAGGCAGAGGCGCATGCGTTCATACTGGAGCTTGAGGATCACAAGGGCCGCACTGGATATGATGCCCATTTGGGCGAGCGAGGTGTCAAGCTTTCTGGTGGTCAGCGGCAGCGGATCGCTTTGGCCCGTGCAATCCTCAAAGACGCGCCTATTCTGATATTGGACGAAGCGACAAGCGCGCTCGACAGTGAAGTAGAAGCTGCAATCCAAACCGCCCTTGAGCGTGTGATGGAGGGTAAGACCGTTATGGCAATCGCGCACCGTCTTTCCACCCTGCGGGAGATGGATAGGATTGTCGTGCTGAACGAGGGGCGCATAGCCGAGGCTGGCTCCCACGAAGAGCTTTTGGCGCTTGGCGGTCTCTATGCCGGATATTGGGAGCGGCAATCGGGGGGCTTCCTTGATCTGAAAGCGGCTGAATAGGGGCTGGCGGCAGGGCGCGCACGGCGCTATGGCGGGGGCATGACAGAATATAGCATCAAACGACTTGGTATTTTTGGGGACGGCATTGCCGAGGGTCCGGTATTTGTACCGATGACGCTCCCTGGAGAAGTAGTAACAGGTACCTTGAACGGGACCACGCTTGTTGACGTAAAAATTATCACGCCTTCCGATGACCGTGTTGCCCCGCCCTGCAAACATTTCAAATCCTGTGGTGGCTGCCAGCTTCAGCATGCTTCCGATTCTGTTGTTGAGGCGTTCAAAACGGACATTATTGCGCAGGCTTTGGCCGCGCAGGGCATCAAGACCGAGATCAGACCGATTGTGACATCGCCCGCGCAATCGCGCCGTCGCGCCACGTTTGCCGCGCGCCGCACCAAGAAGGGGGCGATGTCCGGCTTCCACGGTCGCGCTTCTGACACCGTGATCGAGATCCCTGATTGTAAACTGGTCGAGCCTGAGTTGCTTGCCGCGCGTGATATTGCAGAAGCGCTAGCAGAGCTGGGTGGCAGCCGGAAAGCAACGCTTGCCGTGACGGTGACAACGTCCCGCGTTGGCCTTGATGTACAGGTGAGTGGGGGTAAGCCGATTGACGGCCCTCTGCGCATCACACTTGCCGCTTTGTGTGACAATCGCGGTTTTGCGCGTCTGACATGGGACGATGAAGTGATCGCCCAGCGCGCGCCACCGGTCCAACGCTTCGGGGTTGCCGATGTATGCCCGCCGCCCGGTGCCTTTATGCAAGCCACCGCACATGGCGAGGCACATTTGCTGGCTGCCGTTCAGGAAGCTGTTGGTGAGGCAAAGCGGGTGATTGACCTGTTTGCCGGGTGTGGAACATTCACGCTGCCGCTTGCTAAAAATGCCGAAGTTTTTGCTGTTGAGGGTGACAAGCAGATGATGGCGGCAATGGATAAAGGATGGCGCATGGCACAAGGTCTCAAGACTGTGACCCATGTTGCGCGCGATCTGTACCGTCGTCCGCTGTTGCCTGATGAGTTCAAGAAATATGATGCCGTCGTCATGGATCCGCCGCGCAACGGGGCAGAGGCGCAAACCGCCGAGTTGATCCGCAGTGAGATCAAACGCGTCGCCTATGTCTCGTGTAATCCTGTGACGTTCGCGCGGGACGTGGCCCGAATGATCGAGGGAGGTTTCACGCTCGACTGGGTGCAACCCGTGGATCAATTCCGCTGGTCCTCCCATGTCGAGCTTGCCGCCCAACTCAGCCGGACCTGACCTGCAAAAATTTGCCTGTTTGGTGATTTGACGGCTTTGTGATCGGCACGATTATTGATATAGTGTAATCAATAATGATCCGACAACGGATAGAGGCAGCAGTGTATGAAACGTAGACATCTTATTTTGGGTGGTGCAGCGGTCGCGACCCTTGGTGCGTGCACCCCGAGCAAGTTCAAGCGCTATAGCGGGCCAGAAGTAACGGGCATCGTTGTTAACAAGGGTGAGCGAAAAATGTATATTCTGAGCAATGAAAAAGTGCTGAAAGAGCATGCCATCATGCTTGGCTTTGCTCCTGATGGTCATAAGGTTGTTGAGGGGGACGGCAAGACGCCCGAAGGCCTTTACCGTATTGACCGCCGCAATCCCAACAGCCGCTTTCACCTGTCCTTGGGGATTTCTTACCCGAACGCAGAAGATATCCGTGTTGCAAAATCGTTGGGGAAGTCACCGGGCGGTGAGATATTCATTCACGGCCAAAAACACCCTTTGCGCAAGGATGAAGGCGATTGGACGTGGGGCTGTATTGCTGTCACGAACAAAGAAATGGAAAAACTGTATGCAATGGTGAAGGACGGCACGCCGATTGCGATCAACCCCTAGGGGCGCACGATGCGCCAACTTGAGCTTGGTGCATTAGGTTCCGATGACCAGCGTCCACCAGATTTTTCCGTTATCTTCCTGAAACCATGAAAAGCCCATTTTGCGCGCTTCTGGCGACATAATGATACGACGTGTGGTCGGCTCGCTCATCCACGCACCAAGGGTTTCAAGCTCGCTCTCGTAAGTTTCGGAGATGACTTCACCGACCAGCGTACCCGGAAATCCGACGCGGCGGACGCGGTCAACAGGGGATGAACCGTCAGAGCCGAAGTGCCACGGGCGGTTCTGGACTTGCATGTCGCGTGAGTGGGTCGCGGCAGCGGCCGTGAGTTGTGAGTCCAGTTCAACTTGGGTCAAACCAGCAGCAGTGCGCAGGGAATTGACAGAGTCGAGCATCCGGAACGGAATTTTTTCGGCTTCACGCTGGCTGATTTTATATGCAGTTGGAACAGGGCGTCCATCTGCCCCGATCGAGGGGGCGGCTGGTTGACAGGCTGACAGCGTCATGACTGTAACCAACAAAAGAGATAAAAGACGGATCATTACGCTACTCCAAGCCTAAATGTGTTGGTTTCCAATACATGCTGAGCTGCAACAGTTCAAACTCACTTCGCAGTGTTCCGCCTATCTCACGCTGGTTTGATTTGAAAACGTGTCTTTGTGGCAATATATGACACTCAATAGAGCTTTTTCAGCTGGAGACATGAAATGTCGAACAACACTTTTAAATTGAATACTCGCCGCGGCTTCCTTGCCGGAGGCGCTGCTATGTTGGCTGCGCCCGCACTTGCCCAGACGTCAGATGTAAACAGCTTGGCTACAACCGAGACAGAGCGCGATGTGACCGAAGTGGTGCGCCGCAATATCTCGAGCTTTCGTACGTTGAGCTGGCAGCCTTACTTTGACAATACAAAGAACGGTGCAATCCTAGTCGATATCGATAGCCGCGCAGTGCATTTTTGGTCCGAGGACCAGAGCGAGTACAAATTGTACCCGTCCAGTGTGCCCCTTACTCAGGAACTGACACGCCGTGGCCGCACCCAGATTACCAAAATGGTTGTCGGCCCAAGCTGGCGCCCGACGCCATCCATGATGGAGCGGAATCCTGAGTGGCCCGAATTTATTGGACCTGGCCCTGATAACCCGCTTGGCACGCATGCAATGCACCTGAGCTGGACCTATTACCGTATCCACGGCACGCACGACACACGCAAAATTGGTCGTCGTTCGTCCAATGGTTGCATCGGTCTGTACAATGAGCACATCGCCGAGCTGTTTGGTAAATGCAAAGTGGGCACTCAAGTGTTGCTAATTTGACAGCATTATGACGAGAGTCATAATCCTTTGCTGAATGGATGTTCCCTTTAGATAAGAGATGCTATTGAGTAAAAGCTACTACGAGGTATGTTTTAGGCGTATTTCACGCTGAGAATCGTGTTGCGCCATCTTCTGGAGATTATTACTATGAAAAATTTTGTTCTTGCCGCTGCTCTGACAGTTATTGCTTCTTCCGCGTTTGCTGGCTCGCTTGCAGACCCGATCATCGAAGCGCCAATCATTGTTGAAGAAGCGGCCAGCTCCTCTGCTGGCGTTCTGGTTCCACTCTTGCTTCTGGTTCTGGTCGCAGCAGCAGTTGCTTCTGACTAAGTTTTAGGCCTAGCCTAAACTAAAAAAGGCGGCGCATTGCGCCGCCTTTTTTGCATTTTAAAACAATATTTTTAGATTAAATCCATCCAGCCAGGTTTTCACGAATGACATTCGACAACGCTGTAATATGCGCATCGTCGTCGTTCAGGCATGGAATATAGGTGAACTGCTCGCCGCCAGCTTCTTCGAAGCTTTCGAAAATCTCTTCGTTGATCTCCTCAAGAGTTTCGATGCAATCCGCCGAGAATGCAGGCGCGCAAACAGCAATCTTCTTTTTACCTTGCTCCGCCAAACGGGCGACTTCCTCAACCGTATAGGGTTGAAGCCACTCCTCTGGGCCAAATTTGGACTGAAAAGTGGTTTTAATTTCGGTGTCATCCCAGCCAAGCCGCTCTTTGAGCAGGCGTGTCGTTTTCTGGCATTGGCAATGGTAGGGGTCACCCTCCATCAGGTACCGCTTTGGCACGCCGTGGTAGGAGCAAACCAGAATATCGGGCCTAGTCTCAAGCTCCGCATATTTTGTCTCAATCGACTTGGCGAGCGCATCAATATAATCGGGGCGGTCAAAGTAGGGCTGTACCGTGCGGCTGGCAGGTTGCCATTTTTCCTTGCCCAAGGCCTCGAAAAACTTGTCACAGGCCGTCGCTGATGTCGCACCCGCGTAATGTGGGTAAAGTGGGAAGAAGAGGATTTTTGTGCAACCTGCCTTCACCAGCTTCTCAACCTTGCTTTGTGTCGAGGGATTGCCGTAGCGCATGCAGTATTCGACCATGACATCATCGCCATAGGTCTTTTGCATCTCGGTGGCGATCTTGGCGGTCTGCGCCTTGGTGATCGTGAGCAGGGGACTTTCGTTCGCTTCCTCGTTCCAGATGGATTTATAGGCTGCACCGGATGTGAAGGGGCGCTTGGTCAGGATCACCAGCTGCAACAAAGGCTGCCAAAGCCATGGGGAATAGTCGATGACACGACGGTCCGACAGGAACTCACCCAGATAACGGCGCATCGACCAATAGTCGTAATTGTCAGGCGTTCCCAGGTTGCCAACGAGCACGCCAATCTTCGGGCGCGGCACTGATGGGTGGTCCGCGTCAGCGTGGATGGGGCATGTTGCCGTCTCGGTGGGGCGCATATCTTTCATCGGGCTATCCTGCATGGTGTGAGCCTTCACATAGTTAGATTTCACGCGGGGTCAATCGCGCAGGGGCTTTTCAGGGGTGCCAAGCGCGTCGCTGAGCCGTTGTTGCGCCGATCCGGGGCGCAAAGGTTTGGGCTGTGACGCGTCAGGGGACCATCCTGTGACCACTTGTAGCTCGAAGCTTGCGCTTAATCGGCCAGAGGGTGCGGCAAAGTGTTCAGCATAGAGTTTTTGCGCCGTCTCGAATACGGCGCGTCGTGTCGGGTGGCGCAATCGGGACGATAGAGCGTTGGTTTCACCCATGGCGCGCAGATCGTGCATTAGATGCCAGATGTCGCGATATTCCGCTGTCAAAACAGCGGTATCAGCAACGGGAAGGGCAAACCCTGCACGCTGTAACAGGCCGCCCAGATCACGCAGTTCCGGCATTGGTGCGATTCGAGGCGACAAGCCGCCAGTGACGGCGATCTCGGCCTCGCCCAGTGCGCGGCGCAACTCCTGCAACGTGTCCCCGCCCAAGCTGATCCCGATAAACAGCCCGTCAGGTTTCAGCGAACGGCGGCATTGGATCATCTGGCCAACAGGATCATTTGCCCAATGCAGGCCCATCACATGCGCGACCAGATCATGGGAGTTTGGAACAAGGTCCAATGTTTCCATATCGGAAACAATCTTTGCTTCTGGAAACAATGGTGACCAGAAATCGGTGAAACCCGTCACAATGGCTGGTGCGGTAAACAACTTGTTAACCATATCCAGACGATCCTGAAGCTCGTCCGCCGCGGCCGAATGGAGAAACAACCCATCGGGTATTGCGCGTGAACGGTGCGCGTTGAGCGCGGGAATATCTGTCATTGGTGTGGTCATAGGGAGGATATAGGCTGGTGCTGGCACAACTACAAACAGCTGTGTCGCTCATCTATCCGCCGCGCTGCATCACCTGTGGCGACACGGTGGAGAGTGACTTTGGCCTCTGCGGAACATGTTGGCGCGATACGGCGTTTTTGGGTGGCATGATTTGTGACTGCTGCGGCGCACCTTTGCCCGCCGGTGGGGAGGGCGATACCAATCACTGTGATGGTTGTATGCAAGCGCCAAAACCGTGGGTGCAGGGCCGTGCCGCAGTGATGTATCGCGATACAGGGCGCAAGCTGGTCCTCGCGCTCAAACATGGGGACAGGCAGGAAATGGCGCGGCCAGCGGGTCTCTGGATGGCCAACATGATGCGCGGTCTGGTGGCGGAGAATGCAATTGTCGTGCCTGTGCCGTTGTACTGGTCGTGTCTTCTCAAATGGCGCTACTGGCCAAAGTTGTCGCAGACAAGCTGAACCTTGAATGGTGCCCCGATGCGCTGATTCGCGCACGGCGTACGGCATCGCTTGACGGGATGAGCCATGATACGCGCTTCAAAACTCTTGAGGACGCGATCCGCCCTCACCCCAAACGCGGCGCATTGCTTGAACGCCGACCTGTCCTGCTTATTGATGATGTGATGACCACAGGGGCCACTCTGTCGGCTTGTACGCGGGCTTGTATGGATGCCTCCTCTGGCCCTGTGCGCGTTCTGACCCTAGCAAGAGCGGGCAAAGACGCTTAAATCCTTTTCCAACACCTGTTGAAAAGGACCATGCGATGAAACCTGTCGAAATCTATACCTCCCCGCTGTGCGGCTTTTGCCATGCTGCCAAACGCCTGCTGAGCCAAAAGGGCGTGAGCTTTTCCGAAGTGGACGTGCTTGCCAATCCTGACCGCAAGCCCGAGATGATCCAGCGTGCAGGCGGCGCACGCACTGTGCCGCAGATTTTTGTAGGCGAGATCCATGTGGGCGGTTGTGATGAGCTTCATGCGCTTGAGCGTGCAGGCAAACTCGACGCGCTTCTCGCGGCATGAAAGCGGCAATCCTCCAGCTAAACGTAAACGACGATCCAGCTGCCAATCTGGCTGTGACGCGTGCGATGCTGGTGGATGCTGTGGCGCAAGGGGCAGAGTTTGTTCTCACGCCAGAAGTGACCAATTGTATTTCGACCAATCGGAACCATCAGCGCAGCGTTCTGTTTCATGAAGCGGATGACCCTACTCTGGCGGCGTTAAGGATGGATGCAAAGGCGCTGGGCATCTGGCTATTGATCGGCTCGCTTGGCCTCAAGACGGAGGATGCGGATGGGCGGTTCGCCAACCGTTCTTTCCTTATCGACCCACAGGGCGAGATCAAAGCGCACTATGATAAAATCCATATGTTTGACGTCCAAGTAACCCCGACCGAGACATACAGAGAATCATCCGCCTACCGTCCGGGTGAAGAAGCTGTGATGGCACGCACGCCTTTCGCCAACATCGGATTGAGCATTTGTTACGATGTCCGCTTTCCCGCGCTTTATCAGTCATTGGCCAAAGCAGGGGCGCAAATCCTTACAGTGCCGTCAGCATTCTCGCCAGTAACGGGGGCGGCGCATTGGCATACGCTTTTGCGTGCGCGTGCGATTGAAACAGGCTGCTTTGTGCTGGCGCCTGCACAAACGGGCACGCATTCCAGTGCTGCTCATAAAACGCGCGATACCTACGGTCATTCGCTGGTTGTTTCCCCGTGGGGTGAGGTGATTCTGGACGCGGGCAAGGATGCTGGCGTATATGTTTTCGAAATGGACCTCGCACAGGTTGAAGTGGCCCGCGCAAAAGTTCCAAGTATGAGCCACAAACGCTCTTTCAATGGACCAACATGAGCGAAGATTCCCATACCCTTGCGATTATGCTGTTCAGCGAAGTTCTGGGGACAGAGCAGGTATTGCGCAACCGCCTGAGTAAGGTGCTTCCCAAGGGTATGGAAATCTCTCATTTTGCGGTGCTGAACAACCTTGCGTGGCGGGATGTGGAACGCTCGCCTGCGCAACTGGCCGAGATTTTTAACGTGACGCGCGGTGCGATTACAAACACTCTGACCAAATTGGAGTGGGCGGGATATATTCACATCCGTCCGGATTGGGACGATGCGCGGCGCAAAGTGGTGAGCATTAGTCCCGCAGGCCGTCAGGCCCGCGAGGATGCATTGGGTAAGATCGCGCCCATGATCACCAAAGTGGTTGATGATCTGGGTGAGGATAAGGTGCGCGCAGCCCTGCCGATCCTGCGTGAGTTGCGCAACCAGATCGACTAGGCTTTTGGTTTCAGGCTCGCTGTGACGTAGTTCACGCTGAGGTCCTTTGCCGACAGGCTCCAGCTCCAAATGATCGGATTAAAGACGAACCCCTTGCGGTCCACAGGCTCAAGTCCCGCTTCTTCCATCAGATTGAACAGCTCGTCAGGCGTGATGAATTTTGACCATTCATGTGTGCCTTTGGGCAGCCAGCGCATGACATGCTCCGCCCCGATGATCGCCATGAGATAGGATTTTGCATTGCGGTTGATCGTCGAACAGATGTGCAACCCGCCGGGCTTGAGCAGCTGGCGACAAGCTGTGAGATAGCTGATCGGAGAGGCGACATGCTCAACCACTTCCATGTTAAGTAACACATCGAACTGCTCGCCCGCTTCGGCCAGAGCTTCCGCCGTGGTGTGGCGATAGTCGATCTCGAGTCCTGATTTCTCGGCATGGATTTGGGCGACAGGGATATTGCCCGCCGCAGCATCCGCACCCACCACGGTTGCACCCAACCGCGCCATCGGCTCTGCTAGCAAACCGCCACCACAACCGATGTCGAGGATGCGCAGTCCCTTGAATGGCTCTGGTGTTGTCAGGTCGCAGTCAAACTCTCCCGCGATCTGGTTTGTGATGTAATCAAGGCGGCAGGGGTTGAGCATATGCAACGGCTTGAACTTGCCTTCGGTATCCCACCATTCGGCGGCCATGGCTTCGAACTTTGCGACTTCGGCTTCGTCGACGGTGCTTTGATGCGCTTGCATTTTGGACGCTCCTGTATTCAATGTCTAATCTCAAGCTATATAGGCTGCTAATGGATAAGACCCACGATCAAAAGCGCGCAGTGCAATATCTGTACCCCCCGATTGACCCGTTCGATCGGCGGATGCTGCCCGTGGGCCAAGGGCATGACGTCTATGTAGAGCAGTGCGGCAACCCGAACGGTATACCTGTAGTTGTCTTGCATGGTGGTCCCGGTGGCGGGTGCAGCCCGTCGATGCGGCGTTATTTCAACCCCGCAATCTTTCGAATTATCCTGTTTGATCAGCGCGGATGTGGCCGTTCCACGCCGCATGCCTCCTGTACAGATAATACTACATGGCACCTTGTTGCCGATATTGAGCTGATTCGCGAAACGCTGCGTATTGCGCAGTGGGTCGTATTTGGCGGCAGCTGGGGCGCGACACTTTCGCTGATTTATGCCCAAACCCATCCAGAGGCGGTGCGCAATATCGTTCTGCGCGGTGTCTTCCTCATGACGCAGGTCGAGCTTGATTGGTTCTATGGCGGCGGCGCTGGCAAGTTCTGGCCCGAAGTCTGGGAGAAATTCATCGCAATTGTTCCAGAGGATGAGCGGGACGATTACATCAAGGCGTATCATTGCCGTCTCTTCTCTGACGATATGACGCAACAGACGCGCTATGCCCGTGCATGGTCTGGTTGGGAGAATGCGCTCGCCTCGATCTCCTCTACTGGTCAGATGATGGAAGGGCCGGGAGAATATGCCCGTGCCTTTGCGCGGCTCGAGAATCACTATTTCATCAATAACGGCTTTCTCGAATATGATGGCCAGATCCTCGCCCAGATGGACCGCATCGCCCATATTCCGGGTGTGATTGTGCAGGGGCGGTATGACATGATCTGCCCGCCTACTAGTGCTTATTCCATTGCAAAAGCATGGCCTAAGGCCGAGCTTAAGATGGTGCGCAATGCGGGTCACGCCCTGTCAGAGCCGGGGATCAGCGCGGAACTGGTTCGCGCTATGGACCGGATTGCAGTAACATGAGCCGCACACCCCTTGATCGCCGCGCGTTGTTTTCCAGCGCTGCCGCTGCCGCATTGCTCGCCGCGACTGGGGTAAGTGCGGGACCCTTGCCGCAACGGGGCGGCAAGTTGCGCCTTGCTTTGTCAGGAGCGAACCGCAGTGATGACTGGGCCCATGGTGACGGATTGTTCATGCGCGTCGCACGGATCGGTCTTGTATACGAGACACTTACCGAAGTGGCCGCTGACGGAACCCTGCGCGGGGAGTTGGCGACAACGTGGAGCAGTTCAGCCGACGCGCGTGTCTGGACGTTTAACCTGCGCAGCGGTGTGAACTTCCACGATGGTGTGCCGTTCACGGCTGCTGATGTCTTGGTGAGCCTGTCGGCGCTGGGCGATATGCGTGCATTGGGTCAAAACCGTGTGGAGATAACGCTTCCCACCGCTGACCCCTCTTTTCCGTTTAAACTTAACGATCCCGATAACATAATTCGCCCGGCGCATGACGCTCAGGCGGGAATTGGCACAGGCCTCTACCGCATGCGCCACTTCGCAGCGGGTCAGCAGCTGTTGGCGCAGCGTGTGGCCTCCCATTGGAAAGACGGTCAGGCGGGATGGTTCGACGAGGTCGAGCTTGTCTCGATTCCCTCCTCCGCCGTGCGTGCGCAGGCTGTGGCTGAGTATCTTGTGGATGGTGCCGATATTGCAGATGCCTCTACGTTGATGGGGCTGAATGATATCGCGGTCTGGGACGGTCAGGCCGTTGCGCGTAGTGTGGCGATGCCCATGACACTGGGGCGCGGTGTGTTTGACGACCTGCGCGCTGCTCAGCGGTGGTGGGGGGCTTGATGTTCTGTGGACCTGCGCGTATATGAGCATCAACAGCGGGGTGTTCGGGTCCAAACCAAACACCCACCGAACCTGATCCACGGGCCGCGCGCCCGTTTTTTTGTGCTTAAAGCCAAGTGAGAATATGAACAACGATCTGATCGCAAAAGCAGCCATGGACCGGCGTCTCGCCGAGATCATTACCCCTGTCATCGAAGACATGGGGTATGAGCTGGTGCGCGTGCGCTTGATGAGTGGCAAAACCTCGACCTTGCAGATCATGGCGGACAAACCTGATGGTGGGATTGAAGTGGATGATCTGGCGCAGATCAGCACTGCTGTCGGTGCCGTTCTCGACGTCGAAGACCCGATCATTGACGAATACGCACTTGAGGTTTCCAGCCCGGGCATCGACCGCCCGCTGACGCGCCTCAAGGATTTTGCGAATTTCGAAGGCTATGAAGCCAAGATCGAGACCGATGATCTGATCGACGGTCGCCGCCGCTTTAAGGGTGAGTTGGCGGGCGTTGAAGGGGATGAAGTTCTCATTAACATCGAAGAAGGCACCGTTGGCCTGAAATTCGAATGGCTAACCGATGCCAAGCTGGTTCTGACAGACGAGCTGATTAAAGAAATGCTGCGCCAGCGCAAAGCGTCTGGTGTTATCGACGAGACTCAATTTGACGAAGTTCAGACGCACCTGTCTGACGAGGGAGAAAACTAATGGCCATTACATCCGCAAACCAGCTTGAGCTTTTGCAAACTGCCGAAGCTGTTGCCCGTGAAAAGATGATCGATCCCGTTCTGGTGATCGAAGCGATGGAAGAATCCCTCGCTCGTGCAGCCAAGTCCCGCTATGGCGCGGAAATGGACATCCGTGTTGAGATCGACCGCAAGACAGGTCGCGCGACATTTACCCGTGTTCGCACCGTTGTTGCCGATGACGAGCTGGAAAACTATCAGGCCGAGTTTACCGTCGAGCAGGCCAAGCAATATATGGACGCGCCTGAAATCGGTCAGCAGTTGATCGAAGAAGTCCCACCCGTAGAGATGGGCCGCATTGCGGCACAGTCGGCCAAGCAAGTGATCTTGCAAAAGGTCCGCGAAGCCGAGCGTGACCGCCAGTACGAAGAATTCAAAGACCGCGCAGGCACCATCATCAATGGTCTGGTCAAGCGTGAAGAGTATGGCAACGTCATCGTCGATGTGGGCGCTGGTGAAGCGATCCTGCGCCGCAACGAGAAGATCGGCCGCGAATCATATCGCCCGAACGACCGTATCCGCGTCTACATCAAGGAAGTACGCCGCGAGCAGCGCGGCCCGCAGATTTTCCTCTCCCGTACAGCGCCCGAATTCATGGCCGAGCTTTTCAAAATGGAAGTGCCAGAAATCTATGATGGCATCATCGAGATTAAGGCCGTTGCCCGTGACCCCGGCTCACGCGCAAAGATTGCTGTGGTTTCCTATGATAACTCCATCGACCCTGTCGGCGCTTGTGTTGGTATGCGCGGTAGCCGTGTTCAGGCCGTGGTGAACGAGCTTCAGGGCGAAAAGATCGACATCATCCCATGGAATGAAGACACACCAACCTTCCTTGTGAACGCGCTTCAGCCTGCCGAGGTGTCCAAAGTTGTTCTGGACGAAGAAGCCGGCAAAATCGAAGTTGTTGTTCCGGCAGAGCAGCTTTCGCTTGCGATCGGTCGTCGTGGCCAAAACGTACGTCTGGCAAGCCAGCTTACGGGTCTCGACATCGACATCATGACAGAAGAGCAGGAAAGCGAGCGCCGTCAGGCCGAGTTCGAATTGCGCACCAAACTGTTCATGGACAACCTTGATCTGGACGAATTCTTTGCCCAGCTTCTGGTTTCCGAAGGCTTTACCAGCCTTGAAGAAGTCGCCTACGTCGAAGTGGATGAGCTGTTGGTCATCGACGGCGTTGATGAAGCGACCGCAGGTGAGTTGCAGGCCCGTGCCCGTGATGTCCTTGAGGCGCAGAACAAAGCAGCGCTTGATGCGGCCCGTGCGCTTGGTGCCGAGGATAGCCTGATCAACTTTGAAGGTCTGACGCCGCAAATGGTCGAAGCACTTGCCAAAGATGATGTTAAAACACTCGAAGACTTCGCAACTTGCGCGGACTGGGAACTGGCCGGTGGCTGGACAACCGAGAACGGCGAGCGCGTGAAGGATGACGGCACGCTTGAGCCCTTCGAGCTGACGCTTGAACAAGCACAAACAATGATCATGACGGCCCGTGTAATGCTGGGTTGGGTTGATCCTGCTGATCTTGAAGCGGACGCCGAAGACGACGGCGAAGCAGACGAGGAGGCCGAGGCCTGATCGTAGGCCTCGGGTAGAGCCAGTATGGGACGCGGTGGCGCATCCAAAGACCGGACAAGCGGCGAAGAGCGTAAGTGCCTTGCCACAGGTGAGGTGCAACCAAAATACCGGTTGATACGTTTTGTTGTTGGGCCTGAAGGTCAGGTATTCGCGGATGTGATGGGCAAATTGCCTGGCCGTGGCATGTGGGTGAGCGCGGATCGCGACGCCCTCGAGCTGGCTGTGAAGAAAGAGTTGTTCTCGCGTAGTGCGAAGCAACCTGTTAAAATACCAGAGAATCTGGTTGATGAAGTTGAAAAGCATTTGGCCCGCCGCGTGGTGGACCTCATCTCGATGCAGCGAAAAGCGGGTAAAGCCGTCGCAGGCTATGAGAAGGTCAAGAGCTGGCTGCAAACGGAAGAAGCCTTAGTTTTGATCCAAGCTGTGGACGGATCAGTACGCGGCAAATCAAAACTGAGCACTCCGCATTATGGACACTATATCGGGTGTCTGACGGCGGATGAATTGGGTTTGGCATTCGGTCGCCAAACTGTGATACATGGGGCGCTCGCCTCTGGTGGACTCACTCTGCGTGTTGTAGAGGAAGCCCATAGGTTGAACGGCGTGCGCAAAAACGAGGCTGGTATCGACCAGCCGAAAGGATAGACGAGCTAGATGAGCGATAATGACGGCAGAAAAACACTGGGCCTCGGCGGCTCACGTCCAAGCAATGTAAAGCAAAGCTTTAGCCATGGGCGGACCAAGAACGTAGTCGTGGAGACCAAGCGCAAGCGCGTTGTGGTACCAAAGCCTGGTGGCCAAAAGCCAAGCGGCCCTGGTGCGGGTCCTGTAGGGGATCCTTCCAAGCGTCCCGCAGGTATCACTGATTCCGAGATGGAGCGCCGCCTGAAGGCTGTGCAAGCTGCGAAATCGCGTGAGGTCGAAGAGACCGCTGCGCGTGAAGCAGAAGAAAAAGCGCGCGCAGAAGACCGGGAGCGTCGCCGCGCCGAGATCGAAGCCAAAGAGGCAGAAGATCGCGAGCGTGAGGAGAGCCTCAAAGCGAAAGCTGAAGATGAAGAGCGCGCCAAGCGTGACGCAGAAGCAGCAGCCCAAGCGGCAGCGCGTCCCGCGTCCGAGCCTGCAGCAGCGCGTGCGACGCCTAATAAAGCACTTCCTTCCGCGACCCCGCGCAAGACAGAGCGTGACCGTGAGGAAACCAACAAGAAGAATCGTCAGGAAGACGATCGTCGCTCTGGCAAGCTGACCGTGAATCAGGCGCTTCGTGGGGGTGAGGGCGGTCGCCAACGATCCATGGCGCAGATGAAGCGTAAGCAAGATCGCGCACGTGCAAAAGCAATGGGCGGCAACGTCGAGCGCGAGAAGATCATCCGCGACGTACAGCTTCCGCCAGCGATCATGGTATCCGAGTTGGCCATTCGTATGGCTGAAAAGACAGGTGCAGTTGTAAAAGCGCTGATGCAAAACGGCATGATGGTGACACAGAACGAAACGATTGATGCAGACACTGCAGAGCTGATCATCGAAGAGTTTGGCCACAAGGTTGTTCGCGTTTCCGATGCTGATGTTGAGGACGTGATTAAGCTGGAAGAAGATGCACCGGAAGATCTGGTGGGTCGCCCGCCAGTGATCACAATCATGGGTCACGTTGACCACGGTAAGACATCCCTGCTCGATGCGATCCGTAAGGCAAAAGTTGTTGCAGGCGAGGCCGGTGGCATCACCCAGCACATTGGTGCCTATCAGGTCACAACCGAAGGCGGGCAGGTTCTGTCCTTCCTCGACACGCCGGGTCACGCGGCCTTTACCTCCATGCGCTCACGCGGTGCACAGGTAACGGATATCGTGGTTCTGGTTGTTGCGGCGGATGACGCTGTGATGCCCCAGACGATTGAGGCGATTGCCCATGCGAAGGCGGCCAAGGTGCCGATGATCGTGGCGATCAACAAGATCGACAAACCATCGGCAGACCCTGACAAAGTGCGCGCAGCCCTGTTGCAGCACGAAGTTATCGTCGAGAAAATGTCCGGTGATGTGCAAGACGTCGAAGTGTCTGCGATCACAGGCCAAGGCCTTGATGAACTGCTCGAAGCGATTGCGCTCCAGTCTGAGATTCTTGAATTGAAAGCAAACCCGAACCGCGCTGCCATTGGTGCCGTGATCGAGGCGAAGCTGGATGTGGGTCGCGGTCCTGTTGCCACGGTTCTGGTTCAGAACGGTACATTGCGCACGGGTGATATCTTTGTTGTGGGTGAGCAGTACGGTAAGGTTCGTGCGCTGATCGACGATCAAGGTAACCGCATCAAAGAAGCCGGCCCTTCGGTTCCTGTCGAGGTTCTTGGCCTCAATGGCACACCGGAGGCAGGCGATGTTCTCAACGTGACCGAGACCGAAGCACAGGCGCGTGAAATCGCGGAATACCGTGCAAATGCTGCGAAAGACAAACGTGCGGCCCTTGGCGCGGCAACTACCCTTGAGCAGCTGATGGCAAATGCCAAAGCGGACGAGGACGTGTCCGAGCTTCCAATTCTGGTCAAAGCGGATGTGCAGGGTTCTGCCGAAGCGATTGTTCAGGCGATGGAGAAAATCGGCAACGACGAAGTCCGTGTTCGTGTTCTGCACTCTGGTGTTGGCGCGATTACCGAGACTGATGTTGGCCTTGCCGAAGCGTCAGGCGCGCCGATCATGGGCTTTAACGTCCGTGCAAACGCATCTGCCCGTAACACCGCCAACCAGAAAGGTGTCGAAATCCGTTACTACTCGATCATCTATGATCTGGTGAACGATGTAAAAGCGGCGGCTTCCGGCCTTCTCAGCAATGAGATTAAGGAAACCTTTATTGGCTATGCCAACATCAAAGAGGTCTTCAAGGTCACAGGCATCGGCAAAGTCGCTGGTTGTCTGGTTACCGAAGGGGTGGCACGCCGCTCTGCTGGTGTACGTTTGCTGCGTGACAACGTGGTTATCCACGAAGGGACGCTCAAGACGCTCAAGCGCTTCAAGGACGAAGTGCCAGAGGTCCAGTCCGGTCAGGAATGCGGTATGGCCTTCGAGAACTACGATGATATCCGTCCGGATGATGTGATCGAAATCTTCACACGCGAAGAAGTGACACGTACGCTGGCCTAAGCAGCAGACTTCAAGCAGATTAAAAAAGGGGACGGTGCAAAACACCGTCCCCTTTTTTCATTTCAATTTTGTATGACTTACTTTTTCGTGACGGGCACGCCGGAATAGATGGTGTTATCCACCTGAACAGCAATGCGGCCATCTGGCATGGCGCGAACAAAGGTTCCCTGAATCGAAACGCAACTTCCCAATGTAATTGTACGTAGCATATTAAATCCTCCCCAGAACAATGCAGGTTTAGCCTACAACGAACTATTCCTGATTCCAGCACAATCGACCAAAATGGATAAGATTGTTTTAATTTTCTTCAGAAGAACCTAATTTTCTTATAGCCAGTCCCGCAGAATGGCGATCAGGGGAATATCTGCCTCGGGCATCGGATAGTTCCGCATGTCGTTTGGCTTGACCCATTTGAGGACCTGACCTTCGCGCGGTTGGGGGGTGCCTTCCCATTTTCGGCAGGCAAACAGCGGCATCATCAAGTGGAATTCATCGTAGGAGTGGCTGGCAAAGGTGAGCGGCGCGAGACATGACGCCCATGTATCAATGCCCAACTCCTCATGCAGCTCACGGATAAGAGCTGCTTCGGGCGTCTCTCCGGTCTCGACCTTCCCGCCAGGGAACTCCCACAGACCCGCCATGGATTTTCCCTCAGGGCGCTGCGCCAACAGGACACGCCCATCGACGTCGATTAGCGCAACGGCCGAGACGAGAACCATCTTCATGAGCGGTAGTCGGCGTTGATGCTGATATAGCCATGGGTCAGATCACAGGTCCAAACGGTTGCGCTGCCTGATCCGATGCCGATGTCGACGCCAATAATGATGTTCTGGCCCTTCATATGCGCGGCCGCTGCTTCCTCGGAGTAGCCTTCGCCGCGAAAGCCGTTCTTGGCCACTTCGACATCGCCAAAACGGATGCTGAGGCGGTCACGATCTGCTGCTGCGCCAGATTTGCCCACTGCCATAACAACGCGGCCCCAGTTTGGGTCCTCGCCTGCGATGGCGGTTTTGATAAGTGGCGAGTTGGCGATGGACATGCCATGCACCTTCGCCTCTCCATCACTGACCGCGCCAGTCACAACAATCTCGACGAATTTGGTTGCACCCTCCCCATCACGCACAACTTGATGTGCGAGGTCCAGCATGACGCCGTGCAGCGCCTCTGCGAAATCGGCGTTTCCATCGACGGCCACGCCGCTTGCCCCGGTCGCTGCCACGATCAAGCTGTCTGAGGTCGAGGTATCGCTGTCTACCGTGATCGCGTTAAAGGTTTGCTCGTTGCTCTTTGACACAAGCGCCTGCAAGGCGTCACGCTCAATCAGCGCATCAGTAAAGATATAGACAAGCATCGTCGCCATATCAGGTGCGATCATGCCAGATCCTTTTGCAATGCCAGCGATGGACACAGCTTTCCCGTTAATCTCAACTGTCGCTTTTGATCCCTTCGGGAAAGTGTCCGTTGTCATGATCGCTTTTGCAGCGGCTTCGATCCCGTTTGCTTCACCTGTCTCAGAAAGCGTTTCCAGAACGGCAGTGATACGGTCATGTGGCAACGGCTCTCCGATGACACCTGTGGAAGACGTGAACACACGCGACTGTGGCAGGCCGCATATCTGCGCAACTGCCGCTGTAATCGCCTCAACCGAGGCAACCCCGCCTTTGCCAGTGAACGCGTTGGAGTTGCCGGAGTTGACCAAAATCGCCGCCGCCTCCTTACTGGCCTGTCCCAGCTTTGCCTGACAATCCAGAACAGAGGCAGAGCGCGTTGCAGAGCGCGTAAACGCGCCAGCAATCACAGTGCCAGGGATCAAGGTCGCAAGCATAACATCGGTGCGGCCCTGATATTTCACCCCCGCTGCCGCCGTAGAGAATTTGACACCCTCGATAACCGGCAGTGCAGGAAACGCGGCGGGTGCCAAAGGAGAGACGGCGGTGATTTTTGCCATGGTTTTGATTACTCCAGCACGTTGACTTGTTTGATGACAGAGGGGCTCACCCCCTCGGCACCGCTGCGGTCTACATTTGCGGCGGCTGTCACTTCTTCGATCTTGGTCTGTGCGCGGATCTGGCGTATCTGAAGCTCGATCTGTTCACGGACTTCTTCGAGGGTTGGCGCCTCTGGGACGCGAGTTTCGTTTAGGCGAATAACGTGCCAGCCAAACTGGGTTTTCACGGGGGCGGAGATAGCTTCCGGCTCCATTGCGACTACGGCCTGTTCGAATTCGGGTACCATTGCACCTTTGCCGAACCAACCCAGCTGCCCACCGTTTGGACCGGAGGGACCAGTTGATTTTTCACGCGCAACTGTCGCGAAATCAGCACCGCTTTCAAGTGCGGCTACAACTTCCAATGCGGCTTCTTCTGTCTCGACCAGAATGTGCGAGGCGTTGTACTCGGGCGCTTGATCCAAGGTGCTATAATCGGCATCATAAGTGGCTTGTACTTCTGCCTCGTCCAACGGGCCTTCCATAATCTCGTTGATGGCTTCACCTGCGGTGAGTGAGCGGCGCTCGTTCTCGATCTGGATCTCTACACGGCGGGGCAATTCGCCTTTGAATTGTTGCTCAAGCGCGGATTGTTGCACAAGTTGGTCAAGGATACCCTGAAACAGCACTTCGTCGGGCAATTCCTGATACTGCTGTGGCAGGCTGGCCCACGCCACAATCATGTGACCTACTGTGATCTCGGTGTCGCCAACAGTTGCCACCACAACGGATGGATCAGCTGTTACAGTCTCTTGTGCGGTGGCAGGCAGGGCAAGTGCGGCGGCAAATGCCAGTGGTGCCAGAAAAGTGAGTCGTTTTTGCATGGATCGTCCTATCATTCCGGCAGTATCTGTCCGGTTACATTGACTTGCTACATGGTGGCCCTTACATCGCTGTTGGGCGCGGCGTAATGCCACCAATCTCCCCTTCTATTTATGGACTGGGCGTTTGTGGGGCAAGGAGATCGCGCAATAGAATTTAAACTTCGGCTGGAGATCGCATGCTGGGACTCGGAAAAATCACCAAAAAGGTTTTTGGCACGCCAAATGATCGCAAGATCAAGGCCGCCCGCCCATTGGTAGAGAAGGTCAACGCCCTTGAGGCGGAGTTCCAAAAGCTCACCGACGAGCAGATCAAGGATAAGACCGAAGACCTGGCCACCCGTGCGCTCAAAGGCGAGAGCCTTGATGATCTGCTGCCCGAAGCTTTTGCCAACTGCCGTGAGGGCGCGCGCCGCACACTGGGTCTGCGGGCATTCGATACACAGCTGATGGGCGCAATCTTTTTGCACCAAGGGAATGTGGCAGAGCAGAAAACGGGTGAGGGTAAGACACTCACCGCGACCTTTGCCGCATACCTGAATGCGCTGACCCATAAGGGTGTGCACATCGTCACCGTGAACGAATATCTGGTGAAACGTGATGCGGAATGGATGGGCAAAGTGTTTGCCTCCCTTGGCCTCACCACAGGCTACATCATCCCGAGCATGCCTGATGATCTCAAGCGCGCCGCCTATGATTGCGACATCACCTACGCCACCAACAATGAGCTGGGCTTCGACTATCTGCGCGACAATATGAAGGCCGAGCTGAGCGAGATTTTCCAGAAGCAGCACAACTTTGCCATCGTGGATGAGGTCGACAGTATCCTCATCGACGAAGCGCGTACGCCGCTGATTATCTCTGGTCCGTCCGATGACCGCTCTGACATGTATCTCACGATCGATACGGTGATCCCGACACTGGTGCCTGAGCATTATGAGCTGGATGAGAAAACCCGCAATGTGACCTTCACCGACGAAGGGATCGAGTTCCTTGAGGAGCAATTGCGCGCCCGTGAAATGCTCGAAGAGGGGATGACCCTCTATGATCCTGAAAGCACATCAATTGTGCACCACGTCAATCAGGGTCTGCGGGCGCACAAACTTTTCGAGAAAGACAAAGATTACATCGTGCGCGACGGCGAAGTTGTCCTGATCGACGAATTCACAGGCCGCATGATGGCAGGTCGCCGTTTGGGCGATGGCCTGCACCAAGCGATCGAGGCCAAAGAGGGCGTCGATATCAAACCCGAGAACATCACACTCGCCTCTGTGACGTTCCAGAACTACTTCCGCCTCTATGACAAACTGGCTGGCATGACGGGTACGGCCCTCACGGAGGCTGACGAATTCATGGAGATTTACGGCCTTGGCGTTGTCGAAGTACCAACCAACGTGCCAATCGCCCGTATCGACGAAGATGATGCCGTCTACCGCACCGCTGCTGAAAAATACGCAGCGATGATTGAAAAGACGAAAGAGGCCCATGGCCGTGGCCAGCCTTGTCTTGTTGGCACCACGTCGATTGAGAAGTCCGAAATGCTGAGCAAGATGCTCGAAGCCGAGGGCATCCCGCATAACGTCCTGAACGCGCGCCAGCACGAGCAGGAAGCGCAGATTGTTGGTGACGCGGGCAAGTATGGCGCCGTCACAATTGCCACTAACATGGCGGGCCGTGGAACCGACATCCAGCTGGGTGGCAACGTCGAGCTGAAAGTTCTCGAAGCCTTGGCCGCTGATCCCGAAGCTGATCCCGTCGAATTGCGCACGCGCATCGAAGCAGAGACAGCAGACGAGAAGAAGAAAGTTCTGGAGGCTGGTGGTCTCTATGTTCTGGCGTCCGAGCGTCACGAGAGCCGCCGCATCGACAACCAGTTGCGCGGCCGTTCTGGTCGTCAGGGTGATCCAGGCCGCTCTGCATTCTTCCTGTCGCTTGAGGATGACCTCATGCGCATCTTCGGCTCCGAGCGGTTGGAAAAAGTTCTGACCACCTTGGGCCTCAAAGAAGGCGAAGCGATCATTCACCCATGGGTGAACAAGTCACTGGAGCGGGCGCAGGCGAAGGTTGAGGGCCGCAACTTTGACATGCGCAAGCAGCTGTTGAAGTTTGACGATGTGATGAACGAGCAGCGCAAGGTCATCTTTGGCCAGCGCCGCGATATTATGGAGAGCCAAGACCTCCATGAGATCACCGAAGACATGCGCCACCAGTTGATCGACGATCTGATTGACCAATACATGCCGCCCAAAACATATGCGGACCAGTGGGACACAGAAGGTTTCTATGCCGCTGTGATTGAGCAGTTGGGTGTAGATGTGCCTGTTATCGCATGGTGTGAAGAGGACGGCGTCGATGACGAGATCATTCGCGAGCGTCTGATCGAGGCGACGGACAAACTCATGGCCGAAAAGGCCGAGAAGTTTGGCTCGGAGAACATGCGCAATATCGAAAAGCATTTCCTGCTTCAGACCATTGATGCCAAATGGCGCGATCACCTGCTCACGCTTGAGCATCTGCGCTCGGTTGTGGGGTTCCGTGGCTATGCCCAGCGTGATCCACTTAATGAATACAAGAACGAATCGTTCCAGTTGTTTGAGGGGATGCTCGACAGTCTGCGTCAGGACGTGACCCAGCGGCTTTCAAGGATTGAGCCTGCGAGCGAGGAAGACCAGCGCCGCATGATGGAACAGATGCTCGCCCAGCAAGAAGCTGCGGCAGCAGAAGCAGTTGACGCCTCCGTAAGCGCTGCGCCATCTGTTAACCCTGACAACGGCTTTAACGAAGATGATCCGACAACTTGGGGCAATCCGGGACGCAACGATCCGTGCCCCTGCGGCTCTGGTGACAAGTTCAAGCATTGCCACGGGCGCTTAACTTAATCAATTATTTCAATGACTTAACAATCCATTGTACTGCATAAAATGTTATGCAATTGTTATGCAAATGGCGAATTTGCATAGGTTGTTAGGCAT